>NZ_MPJW01000101.1 GCF_001945525.1 Ileibacterium valens | reverse complement strand
CGGGAGAACATGTCTTCAGATGCAGGACATGAGATTATGGTCAGCCGGAGCATTCAGGCGGAAGGAACCTTCGGAGATCTTAAAGAAAACTACAGATACAGCCGATTGAGACGCCGGGGACTGGAAAACGTAAAATTTGAGGTGCTTATTGTGGCCATGGGACACAATATCAGAAAATTAAACAACAGAAATCGGATGAGTTGCCCAGAACTCGAACGTTATGGAAAATTAAAGGAGCAGAAAAGCGAAATCTGAAAAAGATTATAAACAGTCTTTTTGAGTTTTGGCTCTTTTCAGTGCGTTCAAAAATTGACTTGAGCGGAAAAACACATCATAAAACAGGATTGAATCAGATAAAAAGCATAGAAAAAGGGGCTGTAAATCTCGCTGATGAAAAATCAGTCGAAATTTAACAGCCCCTTCTTTCCAGACAGAAAAATTATAGAGGAAAGCCTTTTTTCTGGCGAAAAAAAATTGAAACACATCGTACTCGAAAAGCCAGGAAAACTCCAATTTGGTTAGTTTCACAATCTGGATATTATTTCATTATTGAAATCTAGTTTTGACTGACCATCAGCTCTGAAGAAAAAAGATCTGATTAGCCGTTTTGGCCATCAGATCTTTTAAAACTTATTATGATTTGATTTATACAAGTATAGTTTGGTTTGCCTGCTTCATGTAAGACTGCAGAAAAAATTGATTTTGAGTGATTTGGACATTCAACCAGACGAATGAAGAATCCAAAGAGAAAATCCGACTATAAAAGTCTGGCTTTCGGCAGCTTTGCAAGAGATGGGTAGGCTCTTAAAATCTGATCCATACTGGGTAAGGAATGTCCGCGAAGGATGGATAGTGGCAGATGACAGTATCCTCCGGGATTTTTCTGAAGGTAGTTTTGATGATAATCTTCAGCTTCATAAAAGTGATCCAGACTTCCCGTTTCGACGACCACTTGTTTTTTAATTTTAGCTTCGATATCAGAAAGCATCAATCTGGCCAATTCCAGAATCTGTTCGTCATTGGAATAAATTCCAGTTCGATAGTTAATCCCGACATCATTTCCCTGTTTATTCAGGGAAGTCGGATCAATGATCACAAAGTAGGCAGCAAGAATCTGTACAGCCTTGATTGGATCTTCATAGAAGAGTTCAACAGCTTCAGTATGTCCGCTTCCACGGCAGACCTGCTCATAAGTTGGATGTTCATAATTTCCATTGGCATACCCAACAACACTTCGAATTCCTGGAAACTGATCAAAAAACTTCTGAACTCCCCAAAAGCACCCTCCGGCTAAAACGATGGATTTCAACATAAACAGATACCTCTTTTATAAATGACAGAAAATAAATCTTAGATTATGTTCCCTGCTTTCAATTCGCTCAAAAAAGGAACATGGGTATTTCAATATTAACCACAATCAGACCAATTTGAAAATAAATAGACTGCCATGCAAAGATATTTGCCAGAGATTTCTTATACCTATATTAAAAACGCCGGTAAAAACCGGCGTTTTTCTCTGCAGTTCATAAGTTTTTTCTAAATTTGATCATCCGAGATTTGAATTGTTCAGTCCATATCGCGGACGTCGATAATATGCTGTTCTGAAGAATCCAGAACAATTTCAACTGGCAGTGTGATCTGATTGGCTTCATCGAGCTTATTCATCAGATAATCATACGCTTCCATTCTCAGCTCAGTACTCATCATCTCCAGATCAACATCACTCTGCTGGTATTCCGGATGCTCTTTGAGTGTCTCATTAAGCACATCCCGAAGGCCATACGATAAGTCTGAAACAGAGAAAGACTGTGGGTCAAGACTGCTTATTTCCACCGCAACAATAATTTCATTGTTTTCCGGATAAATATCTGTGATTTCCCAGCTATGAACCAAAGCCTGATTGTAGCTCTGAGCAAACTCTTTGGGCATATTGGTAGTCGATTGATCTTTAATTCTCTGAACTAACACTGAATTGGCTCTTTCAGGAATATTTGAAGTGTTTCCATCTTTGAGTTCCTGCAGAAAGGCTTCAGCCTTTTTAAAGGAGTTTGAATCAGGATCTGTTGAACGTAGTGGAAAGATTGCAAGTACAACTAATACCCCTACAATAATCAGGCATGCAAAAAACGCATACAGGCAAATTTTCTGAATGGATTCAAGCTTCTTTTTTGGTTTTTGTAAACGATTAGAATAACTGATGGTTCGTTTATAAATCTGCTTTTCTGAACCTGGATTCTGTTCTTTTTCCTGAGGGGAGTTCACGTCCTTATTCCTCGTCACTTTGTGCCGGATCTTCCTCGAGAGACTGATTACACCTTTTTTTCAGAGTCTGCGAGGGCTTAAATTTAGGAAGCCGCGTAGCCTGGATTTCCATTTTTTCTTTGGTTACCGGATTGATGCCCATTCGGCTCTTTCGGTCAAAAATATAAAATTTTCCAAAATAAGCGATGTCAATGACTCCGCCGCTTTCAAGAGCAGAACTCATTTCTTCGATCAGAGCATTAACGGCTTCGTGAGCCTGACGTTTATTTTTCAGATGAAGAGTGGATACTAAAGTATCGGCAAGGGTATCCTTGTTTACGTACTTTGGCATAGATTAAAACTCCCTCTTCAGATCTCTGAGCATCAGATCGCTGGCACACATGGATGGTTCTTTGCCTTCATAAAGAATCTGATAAACTTCTTCACAAATTGGCATATCAAGATTCTTTTCTTTAGCCAGTTCGTGAACGATTTTTGCGGTACGAATTCCTTCAACAGTTTTCTTGTTATTTTTCAGGAAGTGTTCTACCTCATTGGCCTTGCCAATTTCATAACCGGCCTGAAAGTTTCTTGAATTGAGTGAAGAGCAAGTAACGATCAGATCACCAACTCCGGTTAATCCGATGAACGTCTTTGGATCACCGCCAAATGCAGTTCCAAAGCGGATCATTTCCTGTAATCCGCGAGTGATTAAAGCGGCTCTGGTATTGTCTTTATATCCAAGACCGGAAATAATCCCACTGGCTATAGCCATTACGTTTTTAACAGCTGCTCCAAGTTCACTTCCGACTTCATCCGTACCTGTGTAAATGCGCAGATAAGGGTTCGAGAACAGAGACTGAACCATCTGGGCATCTTTTTCATTCTGGCTGATTGCATCAATGCTGGTGAGCTGTCTTTCAACAACTTCTTCAGCGTGAGATGGGCCAATCAGCGAAACGACGCTTGAAAGTTTGGCGGGATCCATGGCGTGACGAATCGCCTCTGACATTCTTTCATTGGTTTTTGGATCGAACCCTTTTGCCACATTGACTACGATCAGCTTTTTGTCTGCCAAATCACTGACCTGTTTTGCGACATCAGATATAAAAGCAGATGGAACGGCAAGGACAACCATGTCTGCGTTTTTGACAACATTCATGTCAGTTGTAGCCTTGAGTTCAGGGTTTAAATCTGTATTTGGAAAAAACTGTGAATTCTTGTGGTTGTTATTGATGTCATTGACCTGAGCTGGTTCAACTCCATACAAAATGACATCCTGATGATTATCTGCGAGAACCTGCGCAAGCGCAGTTCCCCAGCTTCCGCTGCCGATAACGACAGTTTTCATAAGTTATCGCTTCCTTGCTGTTATTTTTATTGGTGTTCCAATGAAGCCAAAAGCGTCTCTGAGACGGTTTTCGATATATCGAGCATATGTGAAATGCAAAAGTTCCGGATCATTGACGAATAAGACGATCGTTGGCGGATTAACAGCCACCTGAGATCCATAGTAGATTCTCAGCTGACGGCCGCTTTGAGCTTTTGGCGGATTCATCATCTGCGCATCAAGAATGACATCATTTAAGACATTCGTTGGAATGCGCAGTGTACAACTTTCATGAACTTCATCAATAAGTGGAATCAGATTCTGCACTTTTGCTCGAGTTAAGGCAGAGACGAAGGCGATTGGAGCATAATCAAGATATTTAAATTCCTCACGGATTTTTTTCGTAACTTCATTCATGGTATGCTCGTCCTTCTTTACGGCATCCCATTTGTTATAGACAATAATGACCCCTTTGCCCGCATCGTGGGCAAGTCCGGCGACATGTTTATCCTGGGCACGAATTCCTTTTTCTCCATCGATGAGAAATAAAACCACATCCGCCCGGTCAATGGCGCTGACGGCACGAAGAATCGAATACTTTTCAATGTTTTCGTAGATTTTGCCCCGTTTTCGCATACCGGCGGTATCGATGATCACGTATTCGCGTCCATCATAGGTGAACGGAGTATCAATGGCGTCTCTTGTTGTTCCTTCAATGTTGGATACAATCGCGCGATCTTCTTTTAAAATCGCGTTAACAAGAGAACTTTTTCCGACATTTGGCCGACCGATCACACAGAATGTGGTCAAGCCCTCATAAGGCCGCATTTCTTTATCCGGGAGCAGTTTGATGACTTCGTCAAGCAGATCGGCAACCCCCAAACCATGTGTACTGGATACAGGCATCGGATCTCCAAGTCCTAACTGATAGAAATCATAAATTCCCAGTCGAATTTTTTCGTTGTCTGCTTTATTGACGGCAAGAAGAATGGGCTTATTGGATTTCTGCAGCTTGCGGGCAATGAATATATCATCCTGTGTCATTCCATCCTGTGCATCACATAACATGATGACAACATCTGCTTCTTCTAAAGCAATTTCGACCTGAGCATTGATTTCACTGGCAAAGTCCTGATCTTCAAGCTGAATTCCACCAGTATCAATCAGCCAGAATTCCTGGGTCAGCCATTCTCCAAGACCATAAATACGATCTCTGGTTACGCCTGGCTGATCGTCAACTATACTCTTGCGCTGACCGATCAGACGGTTAAATAAAGTGGATTTGCCGACATTTGGATGGCCGACTAAAGCTACAGTTCCTCGAATCATAAAAGACCTTCTTTCTTGAGTCTCTCGTTTACGACCTCACAGGCCTTTGCTACGGTCTGTTCGATGTTTAATTGGCTGCTGTCAATGACGACAGCCTGATCGCTTATTTTCAGCGGAGAAATCGCACGGTGCCGATCCTGATAATCACGCTGTTCAATCTGTCGAAGCACCTCTTCATACTCGACGGATTTACCGTTTTCAAGATCCTGAAGATAACGGCGTTTAGCTCTGGCATCGGCTGATGCATCCAGATAAATCTTTACCAGAGCATCAGGCAATACAACATCACAGATATCACGGCCATCGACAATAAACCCCTGTCTTGAGGCGATCTTTTGCTGGAGTTCAACCATCTTCTGGCGAACGGGTGCTTTGGATGCATAAAGAGAAGCGAGCATGGAAACTTCTGGAGTTCGAATGATTTCACTGACATCAATACCGTTGATGATCACTCTTCCATCTTCAGGTAGATCCAGAACGGCACTTTTTAAGGCATTCTCAATAGCCAGATCGTTTTCAGGATCAATTTTCTCCTGATTTAAAAGCCAGGAAATCGCGCGATACATCGCTCCGGTATCCAGATGCTTCATCTGATAAATCTCAGCAAGCTGATCAGCAATGCTGCTTTTTCCTGCTCCGCTTGGCCCATCAAGGGCTATGTTGAATTTCTTCATTTCGTTCTACTTCCAATAACAGCCGGATTTCCCGGCTTTCGATTAAAGACATAAATGATGCTGGTCCTTTGGTTAACTGCTCATTACCTAAAGTCAATGGTCTGTACTTCACAGACCTCTGACAATGCAGCTGGCCCATCAGTAAATTTGGGCTGTTTTTGTCTGATTTAGTTTTTTTATAATGGTTATCTTAACCCGCTGATTAAAGTTAGTACGATTAGGGTAACCATTTTTTAATTGGCTTTGTCTCTTTTCAGGATCCCTGCTGGCAGAAAACAAGAAAAAACGAGTCGAATATTCTATTCTTTCTTCTTTGCAATACAAAGTCTGAATGAAGGTTCAGATCAGAAATTGGATTTGATCAGCATCTGAATAAATATTTCTTCCAGATCAGAGTTCTAGAAGATTCCTGTCGAATAAATCATGTAAAGTGTTGCGGCAATCGCGATAATCAGTAAAACGATCAGAATACTCAGGATAATATTTCCAGCTTTGCTGGCTTTGCTCTTTGGAGATGGTTCTTCATCGTAGCTGTCGATATCATCGTAATGAATTCTTTCTGTGACTGAAGAATAGGCATCAGACATCTTTTCTGTTGTCTGCATCGACTTTTCTTCATTGACCCGGGCTTTTTTACGAGCCTTCTTCATTTCCCGTCTGCTGGCATATTTAGCCGGCTGTTCCTGAGACTGGCGAATGGTACGATCAAAATCATCGGCTCCAAGATCAAACATTTCCAACTGATCATGATCAACGGGCTCGTCAACGATAAGGTCAGTCAGATTAATCTCAACCGCTTTAGTCTTTTCGTTGTCATCTTCTTCTGGAGTTTCTTCAAGAATGATTTCTTCCTTCTCTTTTCTGGCTGGAGCCACCGTTGACATTGGAAGAATATCGGTATTGAAAAGATCCTTCTCATCGAGTGCTGTTTTTCTGGCAGGACGTGTGGTGACTGGTTCGGTTCTGCTTTCCTGACCAAACAGAGCATCGACGTTCTGCTTCATTACATTCATTGTTGTTCCGCCGGCATCTTCATTGGGTTCCATGGTTTCCATGTGTGCATTTCGACGGCTGTTCATGGATTGTGAATTGGTATCTAAGGTTTTTAAAATATTGATCTGCGTATCCTGTGCTGCGCGATCACCGTTATCGATATTATACTGTTTCACTTCTCCAAGAAGTTCATCCATAACCGTGGAAGTCTGAATCGGTTTTGGCGATTCGTTCACACTGGGTTGAACATCATTGGCGTGAAGTGCTTTGTTCTGAATTCGATTGCTTCTGGTAAGCTTAATCTGCTCGCCTGGAGTGGTCTGAGCGACAGTGGTTTCCTGATCCAGCTGATCACGCAGTTCCTGAAAACGGGCAGTCCTTGACAATTTTGCCATAATTTCCCCCTTTAAAATCGTCTTTCATTATAACAAAGAAAAACCGCATCTTACCTTGTGAAGACATAATTTCATGCTTTATATAAAAGCGAATGAGCATATCTGATTTTGATTTGTTGATCCATAAAGAAAAAAACCGCTTTCGCGGTTTTGAATTTAAGATTATGAACTAGTCCTTGCTGCGTCCGGAATATTTTCCATCAGCAGTGTTTACAACAATTCTTTCGCCTTCTGAAATGAACAGAGGAACTTTTAATTCTAAGCCGGTTTCAAGTTTCGCGGTCTTCATTGCTGAAGAAGTGGTATCTCCCTTAACAGCTGGTTCGCATTCAATTACTTCAAGAACGGCTTTATCAGGTAAGGAAACACCAATAATTTCGCCATCAAAGCTTGTGATGTTTACGTTGTCGTTGGCTTTAACAAATTTACGTTCCCATTCCAGACGGCCAGTAGGGATTTCAACCTGTTCATAGGTTTCATTATCCATGAATACCATGGCATCATCTGTATCGTACAGGTACTGCATTTCACGCTTATCGATCATTGCAGGTTCAACTTTGTCTCCACCGCCCCAGGAAAGTTCCACGTTGCTTCCTGAACGAAGATTTCTGACTTTGGCTTTTACAACCATGGCAGAACGGGCAGTTTTGTTCTGAGAAATATCGAGAACGACGTAAATTTCACCATCCTGCTGAATGGTCTGACCTGGTTTTAAATCATTTGAGCTGATCATATGGACTCCTTTGTTATTAACATGAATTTGACATGTTTTACCGTTTAAATTTTAAAATTATTTTTTCTCTTGTCAACGACCGTAAGCCGCTTATGAGATTGAGCTGATAGATTAGAGCTTTCAGGCTCATAATTCAGTTTGTTTTTAACAATGGCTTCAAAGGTAATAAATGAAAGATATTCATTGAATCGGCTCCAACAACTGAATATAAAAAAACGGCTTGCGCCGTTTTCTTGATACGTCAGCCGTATCGAAAGGAATCGATATGAATCAAATCTTATACATGATCAGGAAGGATCTTTGCATAAGAACAGGAAGTGAGCCGTCTTCCTGTGATCATCTACAGTTTAGTCTTGCAAACTTTGCTTGTAAACGCTTTTTCCAGTAAACTCTACCATTTAAATATCATATTTTCATCAGATTTTTATTTTTAAATATGAATCATAATGGAAAACGAAAAATATTTATCTTATTTGGATAAGATTTGTTGAGTTATTTCTGAAATATTCAGAACCTAGTCTGTGAATTCTCTTTTGATACTGAAAAAGCCTCCTGAAAAAAGGAGGCTGAACAGCAAATTTTAATACTCAAGTAAATAGGTAGAAATAATTATTTTATTTCTCCTGGTTCAATGAAAAACGTCATTTCATTCAAATCGAGTGAATGAATAGACTTATTCCTTTGAACTTAAATATTCATGCATAGCGGCAGCGGCTTTTTTTCCTGCTCCCATTGCTGAAATCACAGTAGCCGCACCAGTCACTGCATCTCCTCCAGCATAAACCCCATCCTTGGTTGTCATTTCGTTTTCATCAACGATCAGACAGCCGCGGCGATTGACATCAAGGCCTGGCGTAGTCTGGCGAATTAATGGGTTAGGTGAAGTACCGATCGCCATAATCATGCAATCCGCATCAATAATGAAGTTGCTTCCTTCCACAGGAACTGGTCTTCTGCGTCCGGATTCATCAGGTTCTCCCAACTCCATTTTAATGCATTCTACAGCTTTGATGTGACCATTTTCGTCTCCAAGAACAGCTACCGGATTATTCAGCAGATCAAAAATGATGCCTTCTTCCATTGCGTGTTCAACTTCTTCCTTACGGGCAGGAAGTTCTTCTAAAGAACGACGGTATACGACATGAACTTCGGATCCTAGTCTTCTGGCGCAGCGGGCAGCATCCATGGCTACATTTCCTCCGCCGACTACAACTGTTTTTGTGGGATGTTGAATCGGAGTACTGGAATTTTCATCATAAGCCTTCATCAGGTTATAACGGGTCAAAAATTCATTGGCAGAATAAACTCCGTTGAGCGCTTCACCTGGAAGATTCATAAAGTTAGGTAGCCCGGCTCCACTGCCGACAAAGACAGCTTCATACCCATCATCCATCATTTCATCAATGGTTGAAGCACGGCCAACGACAAAGTTGGTTACGAATTCGACGCCAAGATCCTTTAACTTATCGATTTCATGAGCGACGATTGCTTTAGGTAAACGGAATTCGGGAATTCCATACATCAGAACACCGCCTGGAGTATGCAAAGCTTCAAATACGGTGACTTCATAACCAAGTTTAGCCAAATCCCCTGCTGCGGTTAATCCAGCCGGCCCTGCTCCAACGACCGCAACTTTATGACCATTTGGCTCTGCTTTTACAGCAGGCGTTTCTCCTTTTTCTCTCATATAGTCAGCGACAAAACGCTCAAGACGTCCGATGGATACCGGTTCTCCCTTGATTCCGCGAACACATCTGGCTTCGCATTGACTTTCCTGAGGACATACCCGTCCACAGATAGCAGGTAATGAGCTGGTTAAAGAGATGATTTCATAGGCTCCTTCAAAATCACCTTCAGCTACCCTGGCAATAAATTCAGGGATATGGATATTGACTGGACAGCCAGCTACACAGGGTTTGTGTTTGCAGGAGAGACAGCGTTTGGCTTCATCGATTGCCATTTCAGCAGTATATCCAGTCGCAACTTCATCGACATTATGGATTCGGACTTCCGGATCCTGAACAGGCATTGGATTTTTATCCATTCTCATATTTGGCATCAGGCATCCACCTCCTTGTTCAGAAGATTGCAGGCTTCTTCATATTTATGTTTTTCAAAATCCAGGTATTGACGATTTCTCTTCATGGCTGCATCAAAGTCGACTTTATGACCATCAAAGTCTGGTCCATCAACGCAGGCAAACTGCATTTTTCCATCGACTACCAGACGGCATCCACCACACATACCGGTTCCATCAATCATGATTGGATTCATGGAAACGATGGTTGGAATATTGTATTTCTTTGTCAGTTCGCAAACGAACTTCATCATGATCAGCGGTCCAATCGCAATCACCCGATCGATTTTCTGTCCGTTCTGGATCAGTTCTTCCAATTTGGCAGTAACCAGACCTTTTTGACCAGCACTTCCATCATCACTCATCAGATAGAACGCATCGGAAGTATCTTTGAATTCATCTTCAAGAATAACCAGATCTTTGTTTCTGAAACCAACGATACTGGTTACATTTTTTCCAGCTTGCTTAAATGCCTTGGCTGTTGGCCAGGCAATGGCGCAACCAACTCCTCCGCCGATGATCACTACATTTTCACCTTCAATTTCAGAGGGTTTGCCTAAAGGTCCGGCAAAGTCATGGAGCGAATCACCCTGTTTTAAAGCGGAAAGCTTGCGGGTTCCGGCACCGACAATCTGGTAAATCACGCTGACGGTTCCCTTTTCTGGATCAGCGGAAGCAATGGTAAACGGAATTCTTTCTCCATCTTCATCCGTACGAAGAATAATAAACTGACCGGCTTTCGCCTTGGCTGCTGCATTTGGCGCATAGACAGTGATTTCTTCAACAGTCGGATTCAGAATTCTTTTTTCTGTTATCTCAAACATTTGAGGATCGGTCTCCCTTTCTTATACTTAATCATTCATTCTTTTTTGAACTTTTATAATAGTATCAGCACCATTCTTCTTTTCCAAACTCGAACAGAAGAAAAATCACTAAAAAAACCAACTATTTGCCGTATTTCATTCAATTATGGTAAATAAATGGTACAAAAAAGATAATAAAGCGATAAAAGATCCCAAATGAACCACTTATGATCTGCCGTATTCAGATTAAAATGACCGTGCATAGCTCATCAAATTCTGTCAGATACAATCAAAGCAGATCATCGATTTGAAACGTTGAAGGTGCCGGTATGTGGATGAGAATCCTTTACAAATTGGAATCAATTCAGCTGCATCCTGAAAAAAAAGACCGGAATGGATTGGGCATCACATTCCGATCGATTTAATGCTGACTGGTTTAATTGTTGTTTCAGGAAAGATCGATCAGATCGAAATACTTCAGATCTTTGTTTTCAGAAGTTCCCATACAATAATTTCGATTGTCGACAAAATCCAGAAGATCCTTTTTAGCGAGTTCATCTTTTGGTTTTGCACAGGCTTTTAAAAACAGAGGAATAGCTGTCAGTGCTTTTTTCATTGCAGAATCATAGAGATCAAGAAAGGATTCATAAGATTTTTGACCAGTTTGAGGATTTCTCCATAATTCATGTTTCAGATTCATAATATCGTAATTATCTTCCGGGATATTTGGCACCGCATAACCCGCCAGCTGATTTGGTCTTCCGATCAGTTTGTCAACCATCTGAGCTGCAGGAATTTTTTTATTATGAGGATCTCTGAACAGTTTTTGCATGAAGTTCCAGTCATCAAGAGTCTCAGCAATTACATGGGCTGGCAGATTGTCATCAAAAATGGAATTGAGTGCTGGAATATAGACTCTTGCGATGGCTCGTTTCATCCATAACGGAGAATCTGTGACTTTCTTTGTAATATCAAAGGATTCAATCGTTTCGTTTTTCTTCAGCTTAAGCATCAGGGAATCCAAAATGGATTCATACCGATGATGAGCGTTGACTGACATCCCCTTACAGTTTCCTGTCCGGTTATAGATCAGAGGATGAGCAGATGAATCCAGAGCCCAGTGGCATAAATGACCAGCTGTATAAGCAATCATATCTTCTTTGATTTCAGGATCTTTTTCATTCCAGATGCTGTTGATGGCACTTGAATAAAAATCATTGACATTGCCGGAATGAAGGCGGCTTCCCAGTTTTGGAAGCCTGGATTTCTTATAGAAATCTTTCGGATTCATATGGTGAAAAAACAGAATATCCGGTCCATTCGACCCGATTTCAAAAATCTGTTTTCTTTCATCGAGAGAATCAATTTTAAGGATCTCTAAAACTTCATCAGCAAATAAAGTGTGAGTAATGATATTTGGCATTTCTGGTTTCCCTTCCCGAAAAATCCAATCACTGTTTCTCTTTAAACTTAGCTATGGAATGGGTGATCAGGTTTTTTCGCTTATTCTTCATTCCTGGTTTTTGGTTTGGTTCTGGACGGATCTTCAGGATCACTGTTTAAAACAGCCGTTTCCTGGTCATTATCTTTTGGCGAAGCTGGCTTAACACGTTTTTTTGATTTTCGTTTTCTTCTGTGAATTTTTGTCGATTCTGTCTGTTTTAGAGCCTGTTCTTTTGCTTTCTTCTTTTTTGCTGGTTTTGTGTTTTTTAGATCAGCAAGCTTATCCTGCAAGCCATGTAAAATGATCATTTCCGCCTCGGTATCCATTGCACAATACGTATCGATCCGTTTTGCCAGCGAGTTTCTTTCCGCCTCATCATGACTTGCGCAAAGCCTTCTATATGCTTCAATTGCATCCAGTCCATTCTTAACGGGAAGTTTTGAGTAACCATCCTGATCTGAAAAGAGATTCATCATCGTTTTTAAGGAATAATGACCGCGTTGGCGAATGTCATAGTAGATTCCCTTTTCAAAAAGAACAGAAAGATCCAGCATACGGCTGCAGATTTCATTCAGCTGTTCTTCATATTCCGGAAACTGTCTTGCTAATTGGATGAGCCTGAGTTTTTCGGCTCCTTCCATGTTATATACAATGACACTTCCGTGTTCAGGAATATTTTTTAGCAATGTTTCGATAAATTCTTTTCGCCCGTCTCCATGCTTAAAAAAGCCGGTATGACGGATTGTTCCATCTTCATTTTCTACATGCATTGAAAATTCAAAACAGAGAACATCATATGGAATCATTCGATCATAAGGCGGAAACGCAAAAGTATCCCACTCGAAATCGAGATAGATTCTTGGCCAGGCCAATGAGGCAATCCAGTTTTCAGCCGCTCTTGCATCCAGGAAAACTCCGCCGTTTCGATCGGCCATAACCTGAGAAAACTGTAAAGGACTGCCTTCGATCTGATATGGATCCGCTTTAGCCAATGTATCCTTTCCCTCTTCGAACATTTGTGCTCGTTTAGAAGCAGAGCTTAAGAACAGAATTGAACTATCATCGAGACTGTCTTCGTTAAAACAATCGTTATAATACGCACATCTTCTCGGAGCTAGACAATGCCGGTTTCGAACAGGAACGGCATCTTCTTCATTTAAAACCTGTTTAGCTTGCCTGATCTTCTTTTCGAGATCATTTTCAGAGAGATACTCTGCAATCTGATCATCGATCGTTTTTTCATATGGAGTTCCTGATTTTCTAAGCAGATGTCTGCCCTCAATAAACAGCTCATCAGGATTCAAATCTCCATTGCGGACGTATTCACGATTGAGATATACGATTTTATGTTTCTTTACATGAATTCCCATTCCTTCAAGAATCCATTGATCCAACGCCATCATTTCAATTAGAATTTCGGTTGGATTGGCTGAAAGAATCGGATAGATTGCTTCATAATCAAAATCTTCATATCTTTTTTTTCGTTTTTTTGATGTCTTCTTTTTGGATTCCTGAAATGTTGACTCTTCTTCTTCGTAGATCGGAAATAAGAAAGGGACCTTTGTTCGAATGCCGTCTCGTTCAAAACGAAGCCGAATGCCGCCCTTTTTTTGTTTAAGAAGTTCAACAGTTCTTTCCATTGGATCGTTAAGCCGACCCTGCGGAATGTTTTCGACCTTAACTTTCTCTTTTGCTAAATCAAAAAAAGGAGCGATCAGATTCGCAAAGGGCTCATGCTGCCCTTTTTTATGCTGATGAATATTGCATCCCAGTCTTGGACAGTGCCAGACATTGATCAGATCGGAAGCATGAATCATAATTAAACACTCCTTAAAAACAGCAGATATTCTACCTGAATCAACTTACAAATTTTAATCTTTAATAATGATAAGCGCCTGCCATAATACAGTGCGGATTAAATTCCATTCAAAAAAAATTCGAAACTGTAATCAAAACTATAATAAAGCGAATGGTCTTCATATTCTTCTGATTCGACTTCATAAGGATATGAAGATTCATCAGGATCTTCCTCTGGAATTCGATTTAATCATCAGGATCCAGAGAAATACCGTAAACTTTAGCGATCGAAGCGATCCTCTTTATGTACTCATCGCGGAATTCTACAGGCAGGATGAGCTCGACAGCATCACCGAAACGAAAAAGAAGCTGATATACCTGATACTGATTATCGGCGGTAAAAGAAAATACACATTTCCCATTTCGGTTTTCCTTCTGGCTCAGCTCACGCCCTTTAAAATCTTCCCGAAATAAACGGGCGTGATCCGGATTCACTTCAACTTCATAGAGATTAAGTTTCCCTTTAAAAGCGGAATCTATACCGATAAAGTTTTTGAAGTTAAAGTTTGGATCCTTTGTAAATCGCCTTTGAGTCAATTTGATATCAAGCATTCGCTCGTCTGAAAAGCGGAAATTACGAAAAGCCTTGGCTGAATGAGACCAGCCAATCATATACCAGTTGTCTTCGATGTTTACCACGTGATAGGGATCGACTAGAATACTCGCTGGTTCATTGACTCCTCTTTTCATATACGAAAGCTCAACAGAATAAGAACTTTTCATGCTGGCCAGAACCTGACTGAGCATTTCTCTTTCGTGATCGGTTAAACCAGAATGTCGATCTACAGAAAATGAATACCCAATTTCAGGCATTTCCCGATTGGAGTAGGAACTGCCTGCAGCGGCAACATCATCCATAATCTCTTCGAACTGGTCACCTTCGGCAAATTCAGCATGTGCTTTGATAAACTGCCTCGCATGAGCGAGTACCTGAAGCTGTTCCTTGGTCAGTTTGGGAATCTGGATTAAATCTCTATCATCGAGATAGTATCCCCCATATCTTCCTCTTTTCTCTTCAATGTGATAGCCTGCAGCTTCAAGCTCTTTTCGAAATTCTCTGATATTTCGCGGATTGGTTTTCAACAACTCTGCGAGTTCAGCGGTTGAAACAATGTCTCTTGATTTGAGTATTTTAAGCATTTTTATGCATAATGCGGCTCGATTCATAACACCTCTTCTGTCAAAATTCAATATGACAACAATTCCCATAATTCTTTGAAACTCATTGTCTTCAGTATAAATCAATAAATCTAATCTTCGTTAAGAATGTCAGTTAACAATGTCAATTATTCTCTGCTAAATTCTGCAAGTACTGTTCCTTGAAAAATCTGAAACAGGAATTCAATAATCGACTGACCAAAAATCGAGTCTTAACATTAATAGATATAAGAAAATGCTCCTTCAAACCAATTACTGCCAAGCAATCGGACAAAGGAGCAATAAAAGTTCAAATGTTCCCAATGATTAATGAAGTTCTTTTAAGTAAGATCAATATGGACATCCATCAATGAATTAGTCATAGAATCTTTAATCTATTTTTCAGTAGTATCCTTGTCCGTTTGAAGATTGCTGACGGTCGGGTCCCATTTTGAATTTTTGGCATCCATTCTTTTCTGGGCCTGAGCTTTGATCAGTTCATAGATGACCGATGCAATTGGAATTGAGATGATCATTCCCAGAATTCCCGCAAGACTGGCTCCAATCGTAATGGAAACGACGACAAACATTGGAGGCAGTCCAACACTCTTTCCAACGACATTGGGATAGATGAAATTTCCCTCCACCTGTTGAATGCAAAGAAACATAATCAAAAATGTGACCGCTTTTCCCGCTGATTCCATCAATAAAAATAATGTACATAAGATGGCTCCTGCAGTTGCGCCAAACATAGGGACGAGCGCACAGATTCCGCAAGAGACGCCGATAAGGACGGCGTAAGGAATGTTGAAGATTAATGAGAAAGTGCTCACTAATGCGGCAAGAATGATGCATTCCAGAACAGATCCTCCGATATACTGCGCAAATATTCTGCTGACCATACTGATAAAACCATGAGTAGAGCGAAGAAAACGTTCGGGAATCCACGCTCTGGCAATTAACTGACAGATTTCTATGAACTGACTTGTATTAAAGAATGTGATTATCGCAAATACGATCGATAGCAGCAGAGTCCATAACCATGAAAATGTATTTGAAATAATATCGCTGATTGATCCTAAAGCGTTTCCTGCGCTTCCCGCGCTGATAAATCCGGCCAGTTCCCGAATTAGAGCTGGAGCATCCGATAGCAGCTTTTCATGTTCCAGAATCCAATCATGGATCGCTGGAATATCCTTACTGCGATTTAACATTTCGTTATAAAACTTATCATAAACAATGGGCAAATCTCTCATCAGCCGGTCGATGGAACTGATCAGCTGTGGAATAATGAATGAGAAGACCACTAACAAAAACAACAGAATGATCAGAATCGTCAGGATTCGATAATAAATCATGTTTTTTGCATTGACTGGAGTATGAAAAAAACGATGCATCAGTCTGGTAATGACTGAACAGAATGTATTTAAAACGAAGGCCAATATTCCTCCGATAATAAATGGCAGGCAGATCCAGATGGCTTTAGCGATAAATTCAAAAATTTCTCCAGCGTAAATCACCAGAAGTCCCAACGACAGTGTAAATAATATCAGTCGTCGATAAAGAATTTCGCGGTCTCGATATTTTGGCGGTAATTTTAACATATTTTGTCCTCGAAACAATTTTACCTGTTTTTATCGAACAGGTCATGGTTCACAAATAAGAAACTGTACGAAATCCGTTTTCAATTTTGCAAAATTATAAATCTTCTTTATTGGATCTTTACACTATATTTAGATCTGATTAAAATTTGTCCATTGACGAGGTAGATTATGTCCACAAAGTACATTTTTGTTACAGGCGGTGTGGTCTCTGGTTTAGGAAAAGGAATTTCTGCAGCCAGCATCGGCCGTCTTCTTAAAGCCCGCGGTTATAAAGTAACCGCTCAGAAACTTGATCCATATATCAATGTGGATCCAGGAACTATGTCCCCTTACCAGCATGGAGAAGTATTTGTTACAGACGATGGTCTTGAAGCCGATCTTGATTTAGGTCATTATGAACGTTTTATTGATGAAAATCTGCACACCTATTCAAACCTGACTACTGGCCGGGTATATTGGAATGTTCTCAATAAAGAACGTGAAGGTAAATACTTAGGACAAACTGTCCAGGTGATCCCTCACATCACAGATGAAATCAAAAACTTTATTCTGGAAGCCGGAAACTATGCCAATGCCGATGTAGTCATTACAGAAATTGGCGGAACCATCGGCGATATTGAATCGCAGCCATTCCTTGAAAGTATCAGGCAGGTCGCTTATGAAGTCGGCCGAAACAACTGTCTGTTTGCTCATGTTACCTATATTCCCTACATCGATGGATCTCAGGAGTTCAAATCCAAACCGACTCAGCATTCGGTTAAAGAGCTTCAGAGTTTTGGTATTCATCCGGATATCATTATCGCAAGATGTGAAAAAGATATTCCGCAGTCCGTTCTGGATAAGATTTCTCTGTTCTGCAATGTAGATAAGGAATCGGTTTTTCAAAACCAGACCCTTGAATCACTCTACGAAGTACCATTAATGCTCGAAGATCAGAATATCGCCAAGAACATCTGCGAAAAGCTGTCCCTGGAAAATCGACCAGCTGACCTTGATGAATGGAGAGCCATGGTCGATGAAATCCATAATCCAACCAAAGAAGTCACAATTGCTCTGGTCGGTAAATATGTGGCCTTGCATGATGCCTATCTTTCCGTGGCTGAAGCTCTGCATCATGGCAGTTTTGCCAACCATGCCAGATTGAATATCAAATGGGTGGATTCAGAACACCTGGAAAATCCAGATGAAATCTTTGCGGATGTCGATGGAATCATTGTTCCTGGCGGTTTTGGAGGACGAGGAATTGAAGGAATGATTTCTGTTGCAGGTTATGCCAGAGATAAAGGAATCCCCTATCTAGGCATTTGTCTGGGAATGCAGATCGCTGCCATTTCCTTTGCCAGAGATGTATTAGGATTAGAGGATGCTAACTCCTTTGAATTTGATGAAAATTCCCAGCATACAGTCATCGATTTCATGGAAAATCAATCCAATGAAATTAAAAAGGGCGGGACTATGCGTTTAGGCTCTTATCCATGTTATGTTCATGACCGCAGTCTTCTTCACATGCTGTATCAAAAAGATCGTATTGAAGAAAGACATCGTCACCGCTATGAATTCTCCAATAAGTATCGTCCCCGTTTCGAAGAAAATGGGATGATGATTTCAGGAACCAGTCCGGATAACGCCCTCGTAGAAGCCATTGAATATTCTGATCATCCATTCTATGTGGGGGTTCAATATCATCCTGAATTCAAATCAAGACCAAATCATCCTCATCCATTATTTACCGGTTTAATCAACGCCTCTTTGGATTCGAAAAACCATAAACAAAAAGAAGAGGAAGAAGCAATTTCAGTTTTTGAAAATGCTCTGAGCTGATTCGATTATCGGAATAAGATTAAAAATATACAATTCACCTTAATTTTCTGATTAAAAGGCGTCTTCGACGTCTTTTTTTTTACCTTTAAAAATCGAAAAACCAAGACAATTTCCGAATGATTTGTTTAATAAATGGGAATTGTGTCGTTTATTTATTTTTTCACAAGCGAAGTAACCGTTTTCAATAATCTTTAAAACGTTATTAAAAAAACCGCTTGAAGATTACTGGTTCATCAAATATCATAGTACAGGACCTGCGGATCAAAGCGTTTTTAGACAGATCTTTCAATTGTTCTTATCAAATCATCTGCGAGAATCAGAGTTCTGATCTGATTTGTGTTTCAGGGTACCAAAAGTCCATCTGTCATAAAAAATGGTAAAATCTAAGCGGAATAATTGTAAAATCAGGAGGCAATACACATGAATAAGAAACTTGCTGCAGCTGCTATGGCTGCAATGATGCTGGCTGCTTGCTCCAGCTCTTCCGATGATGCTGCAAACAGCACTGCTGGAACTCAGACTGAAGCAACAGTTACAACTGACGGTGCAGAAACTACTGCCGTTCTTACAAAAGAAGATGGAAAACTGACTGGTGTTTCCATTGATGTTGTAACTGAAGAAGGCGATTCCAAGAAGGATCTTGGCGCTGATTACAACATGAAGTCTGATTCTAAAATTGGTAAAGAATGGAACGAACAGGTTGAATTCCTGGAAAACTACATTCTTGAACATGGTGTAGACAGTGTTAAACTTGATGCTGATGGCTATGCTGAATCCGAAGATGTTAAATCCGGATGCACAATCAACCTGAAAGACATCATGCAGGCTGTTGACGAAGCAAACGCGAAGTAGTTTAAATCAACACAGCAAACTTTATTCTCATTTTCAATCATGAATGAGCAGATAGCCCGATATTTTCGGGCTTTTTTTTATATGTCAATCCATGGAAAACATAGTTCATTGCATAATAACAGAAAAAAATAAAATCCCCGAATGAAGCGGTGTTCGACAGCAGCGTACCGGTCTTCGTCCGGGGATTTTTTATTTGTATGATTTAACTCAATAATTTTGATCAGATGGAATATTTTACTTCATAATCACGAAGAATATCGGAATACTCACTGCGGTTTTCTTCAGTATATTTTCGAAGAAACCGATGCACATCAAAGTCCTGATTGGAGAATTTGACGATATCGAGTGATATATTTGCGCAATGATCCACAATTCGGGTCATATCCGCAAGAATATCAGCCTGGACAAATCCCATTTCCATGGAGCATTTGCCTTCCTTCAGACGTTTGATATGGCGTTTTTTTATGTCGTTGGAAGATAAGGAAATCAGCTCCCGCAATGGGAAGACCCGTTTGGCATCTGCTGCATCATTGTTCAGGAAGGCTTTAACTGCCAGTTCCGTTGCCTCTTCCATCGCTGCAGCAATGACAGTCAGTTCATCGATTGCAGCCAATGAGAAAGTCTGTTTCTTTTCGTTCATGGATTTGGCTACATCTGCAATCTGAAGAGCATAATCCCCCATCGCTTCAAAATCAGCGATGGACTGCAGAGATTTTGAGATATTTCTGGATTGTTCCATTGAAATTTCAGAACTCGACAGGCGAACCAGATATTTTCCCAGCTTATCTTCGTATTTATTCAGGGTGCTTTCAAGTTCAGCCACTTTTTTGTATCCTTCCGGAGAATATTCTTCCAGAAGACGGATAGCACGTAGAACATTTTTCTTTGCCTTTTTTGCCATACCGTCCATCACTTCCATGGATGTAGCATAGGCAATATCCGGATTATTTAACAGACGCGCTTCAAGTTTTTCAAAATCACCTGTATCTTCGAGTTCTGCAGCATCTGATGGAATAATGATATAAGCTAGTTTCTTGATCAAAGGAATAAACGGCAGTAAAAGCGTATTAAAAACGAGCCTGAAACCAGTGTTCGTCAAGGCTGTGGAGAACGGATCCATCGTCATTCCGGCAAATGGAATCAGACCTGCCGCTGCTAGCGGATAGAAGACAAGGCATCCCAAAAGCAGGCAGATGATCGAAATCAGCAGATAAATAAACGAAGTTCGTTTCCCGTTTTTATTGGCTCCGATTGCTGATAACAAAACTGGAAACGATGCGCCTACTCCAATACCCATAACTAATGGGTATACAGATGCAAAACTCAACGCTCCAGTGGTTGATAAAGCCTGCAGAACTCCGATAGCAGCTGAAGAAGACTGCAGAATACCTGCAAAGAGAATACCAAAAAGCATGGATAAAAAGGGATTGGTCAGATTCTTCATCGTATCGATGAAAATCGGATCACTCTTTAACGGAGCGACAGCTCCTGACATCATTGACATCCCAGTCATCAAAACCGCAAACCCTAAAAGGATATTCCCGGTATGCTTAAAAGTATCTTTTTTACCAAACATGGTCAGCAGAACACCAATGATCGCCATCACCGCAGTGATGGTAGTACTTGAAAAGTAACTTGCCCAGCCGGCTCCTTCGATATAGGACATACAGACAATCCATCCGGTAATCGAAGTACCGATATTGGCTCCGAGTATGACACCAATCGCCTGCGAAACTTTCATCATTCCAGAATTTACAAATCCAACAACCATAACAGTGGCAGCAGAACTTGATTGAATCACGCAGGTGACTGCGGTTCCAAGTAAAAATCCCTTCACGGGGGAATTGGTCAATTTATATAGAATGAGCTCCATCTTATTTCCAGCGACTTTTTTTAAGCCATCCGACATACTGCTCATTCCAAAAAGGAACAATGCGACCCCGCTGAGAATTTTCAGAACCATTTCAGTATTTGAATCCATTCAAATTTTCCTTTCTCTGAAATATTCCAGCAAAACAAATCTGTTAGTTCTTATTGTTCCAAAACCCATTCTGAATAACAAGACTAAAAACAAAATGGACGGATAATCTGCACATATTTATATCCTGTCTAACAGAAGAATCACATGATTTGCAATGTTTTAATAACATCCGAATTCGTGATTGATTATCTTCTCATCGTATTGTATGTTCCACTTTATGAATAAGTTTCAGAGCAATACAGGAAAAGCCGGCAGATTGGTTTCTTGTTTTCTGCCATAAAATTCTACCGATGCTGAAAACTTACTGTATCCTCATTGAACCGAAATCAGCTGTTTGCAATAAACTGTTTTTGAATTCAATGAAGAATAAAGATACAAAAAAATACCGGATCTTTATCAATCGATCCGGCCGGAGCTCTATTTAAAACTTCATTTTAGAGCTGTATTTCATAATTTGAATTTGATTCAATAAACCACTGCTTCAAACCACAGTTTCATAGATCTACTCTTTTCGATTGCCAAAGGTTCTATCTTTGAGGGAAGATTCATTTTTACAATAAGCCATCAATCAGGCGCTCAGCTCAAGAATTTTAAAATCACCTGGTTCAAGGTGAATCTGTCCATTGACTTCTTCAATCTGATCATCGAATAAATTTTTTGTCTGACCCTGATAGTTCACAGGAATATCCACTGGATTTTTATCGATATTGATGCAGGTCCAGATCGTCTGTTCATCGTTGCTTCTTTGATAAATGCACCATGGATTATTAATGGCAATCTGAGTATAATCCCCATTTCGCAAAGCAGAATTCCCGGTATGAATTTTGGCCAGTTTTGCCACAATTTCCGAGAGTTCGTTGGTCACTGGAATTTCGACTTCAGGACGTATTTCTGTATCGTTCTGATTTTTCATCCCTTCAATTCCCCATTCACTTCCATAATAAATACAGGGAATACCTGGCATCGTCATTAAAATAGTATACGCAGCAGGCAGCAGGTCCTTGTTTTCCAGCACGCTTGCAATCCGATTGACATCATGGTTATCCAGAAAGGACAACAGATTTTTACCTGTGTATAAACACCAGTTTTCCTTGCCAAACTGACGATTGAAGGAATATAAAATCTCATAGAAGTTTTTGGAGTTCAGACTTGAATAAATTCCCTTCTGACATTCGTAGTTCGTTGCTGAATCAAGCATTTCTGGATTTGCAATGGTGTTGTAATCTCCATGGACCATTTCGCCAAGAAGAAAGAATTCAGGGTTTTTTGCTTTGACATGCTGATGCAGAGCTTTCATAAAATCATGATCGAGGCAATAAGCCACATCTAAGCGTAATCCATCTGCACCCAGTTCATCCATCCAGAAATCAACGCTGTCAAGATGGTACTGAATGACTTCCGGATTTTTCAGATTGAGTCTGACGAGCGGTTCATTGCCTTCCCAGTTTTCATAATACAGATGATCATCAAATCCATTGTTTCCATTAAAATCAATGAAGAACCAGTCTTTGTATTTTGAATTCTCTCTGTTTTTTAAAACGTCCTGAAAAGGAGGAAATTCTCTGCCGACATGATTGAAAACAGCATCATAAACCACTTTCATATCATTATCATGTATCTTTTCAACCAGCTTTTTTAGGTCTTCGTTATCTCCTAAACGGCTGTCGACTTTTCTGTAATCCGTTGTATCATAGCCATGCGTAATGGATTCAAATAGAGGGTTGAATAAGATGGCTCCAATTCCTCTTTCCTTTAGCGGTTTAATCCATGCTTCAAATTGATTCAACCGGTGAGTCAGCTGATGATCATTTTCAAAGGGAGCTCCTGCAGCTCCTAATGGATAAATCTGATAAAACACTTTTTCATCAAACCAGTTCATATTGTCCTGCTTTCTATTTTTCTACTCTTGTGACTTTCACTCTCTTGTTCCTGTTTTCTCTTATTTCTATTTATCGTTTCTAATTATCGATAATGATTTCAGTCAATTTTTATCCACGAATTTTCAGTAAAGATTCATCAGACATGATTGAAAGACTGACTCAATTCAGAATTCCAGTTTTGGCAGTTTAAGCTGTCAGATCAGAGAAAGTAATGGACAGCTTTTCAAGATTTTTTGGGTCTGTTTCGATCTGTTCCCCAATTTTGCCAGCTGAAAAAAGAATCGTATCGAAGTTTTCAGCGGATTGATCAATAAAAGTTCGAAAACTTTTTTTCATTCCAATTGGAGAACATCCGCCATGTACATAACCAGTCCTGTTAAACAGATCCTTCTGTAAAATCATCTCGACATTTTTGACGCCAGCGGCACTGGCCGCTTTTTTCAATGACAGTTTTTCATCGACAGGCACCAAAAAGACCAGATATTCTTTAGTATTGGCAATGGTTACCAGAGTCTTAAATGTTTTTGCCGGGTCTATACCAAAAGTTCTGGCCAGCTCACTTCCATTAGTGATCTTTGTATTGAGTTCATGAGGGATATATTCAATATTCAGATCTTCAAGAATACGCATCGCATTGGTTTTTGTACTTCCTTTATCATGTTTCGATTTCTTCGACATTCAATAAAACCTTCTTCCTGTATCCTGTGTATTTTATATCTACTACATCTTAATCGAATGTCCTCTTTTCGTCCTGTCAGGCTCTCTATTTCGACCTGATTTCTTTAAGGACATAATTCATAAGATGGGGCTTTCGATGATCTAAAAAAAATAACCGATCCAGTTATTTGAGTTTCAATCTGGTAAGGCCATAAGAATCAATCGAAAGCGTAAGGGATCGTTTTAAAGTAAAAAAGCTTCAGGTATTCGCCTGAAGCCGGTTAAGCAGAACTTTTGCTACGTAAACTTTGGTGCAGGAATGATCCATCGCCTTTTTACCGATAAAGGAATGGGCTTTTTCTTCACTCCAATGATATGTTTCGATCAATTTGAGCTTGCACAGATTGATCATTTTTTCATCCTTGAATTTCTGCTGCTCCTTTTGAATCTGTTTTTCAAGAAGGCGAATCTGATCCGAGAATTTTTCAATCAGAGCTATGGCCTGCATAGTCATGAGCTTCTGAAGCGGAGAGAGGATCACAAAGACTCGATGTTCCTGACATTGATAGGAAGCCTGATCATACAGCTCACCTGGAACAGCTAATAAAACTGGAATCTGGAAAACTGCAGCAACTTCGTTGGCAATCTGGATACAGCTTTCTCCACTTAATGGACCTGAAATCATAATCAGATCAAATTTTTCATCATTTAATTTTTGCTTCAGTTTTGAAGAAGATTTTTCAAGGCTCAAATCATATTTTGATGATGGGAAATACTGACCTTTCGTCTCAGAATTTGAAGAGAGCCAAATCACTTTCTTTTTTCTCATGAAAAATCACTGATCTTTCTTTATATATGTATTGATAATATGGTCTGGTAATACATTTGCAATGAAATCTGATTCAATGGCTAATGCTTTTGCTTCTTCAAGACTCGTTGGAAGAATATCCATTGAATCCTGTCTTTTGCAGGCACCTGGTTCAATCAGTTCCAGCTGATCTTCAATTCCCTTCAGACCCGCTTCAATCAGTAATGCAAAAGCCAGATACACACTGCAGGTGCAATCCGGTGAGCGGACTTCCATAATATCCGGAGATAATGCTGGGATTCTCAGCAAGGTAAATCTTGTCTGATCGGACCAGTCGATAAATAAAGGAGCCTGATCCTTGCCAAAACGGTCATAGGATTGCTTATTTGGATTCAGAAACAGAGTCATCTGTCGGATATACTTCAGAATTCCAGCCATGAACTGCTCTTTGATCCGTTCATCTTCAGTATCAAAGAAGCGCATTTGAATATGCAGTCCGCTGCCAGGCTGATTTTTGAAAGGGCGCGGGGAAAAATCAGCCCATAAGCCATTTAAGTGAGCGGTAGAACGAACAACCCATTTAAAGATCGCTGCTTCATCAGCCGCATTGAGGGCCGTATTGAAATGAAAATCCACTTCATTCTGGCCTTTTCCGTACTGATGGTAGGATTTATGGGGTTCAATTCCCATCTCATTTAAAGTCAGACAGATGTCTCTGCGGATATTTTCAGCCCGATCAAGTGGAGCGGCATCCATATATCCTGCCTGATCCATTGGAATATTCGTCTTTTCTCCCAGTTCATCCAGCTTTAACAGGTAGAATTCAAACTTTGCGGCCATTTCAATGGTCAGCCCGACCTTCTGCGCCTTTTTTACTGCCTTTTGCAGGATATAGCGAATATCGTAATCAAATCTTCTTCCATCTGGATAATAAAGATCACAGATCATATAGATGACGCAGCCATCAATCGATCGCCATGGCAGAACGGTCATCGTGGATGGGTCAGGCTTTAATACAAGATCAGAATGATCCGGGTTATTAAAACCTGTAACTGCAGTCGCATCGATCGTTACTCCCTTTTCGAAAGTGCGAGACATTCTGCTTGGAAGAATGGATACATTTTTCTGCCGGCCAAACACGTCAAAAAAAAGCAGTTTGATGAATTGAACGTTTTCTTCTTCAATAAACGTGAGAACCTCATCTTTAAAATACATAATCGTCCTCAACTTTCTTATGGCTCAGTATAAATGAAAATTAAGGTCAGCTATTCATAAAATGGAAATCGCTGTAAAAGACTTTTCAAAAGTGATATGTTTTGCTGCTTTTTTTGAAATGTCAGTACAATTTATATGCATATCCCATTAATGATCGATATTGCTTCACTCAATTAACATGCTTTTTCAACAATTAACAGGTTAGATGTTATAACATTTCTAAAATATGGTATGAAACTGAAAAAGTCTATTTTTCTGAAAATTTTCGAAAAATTGTTTCGTTCCTGTTGACAGAGCAAAATCAATCGAGTAATCTACAACCATGAAATGGCAAGGACGCCAGAAAACAGGCATACAGCATCTCGAATAAACGAGATGACTGAAATGCTTTGATTTCAGTGTCTTTGCCTTTTTTATTGAATACACAGGAGAACGATATGGAAAAACAGGTTACGGAAATCTTCGGTGAAAACGTCTTCGATGACTCCACCATGCGGCAGACTCTACCAAAAGATGTCTATAAAGAACTTCGAAAAACGATCGATGACGGTCTCCCCTTAAACCGAAAGATCGCTGATGCTGTAGCTCACGCTATGAAAGTATGGGCTCTTGAAAAAGGTGTTACTCACTTTACTCACTGGTTTCAGCCAATGACCGGCGTTACCGCTGAAAAGCATGATTCATTTATCACACCAGCCGGCAATGGAAAAGTCCTGATGGAATTTTCCGGAAAGGAATTGATCAAAGGAGAACCTGACGCTTCTTCCTTCCCAAGCGGCGGACTGCGGGCAACCTTTGAAGCCAGAGGGTATACAGCATGGGATCCTACCAGCAATGCGTTTATTAAGGAAGGTGTTCTTTGCATTCCGACAGCATTTGCTTCCTATACAGGACATGCTCTGGATAAAAAAACTCCATTGCTTCGCTCCATGGACGCAATCAATACTCAGGCTTTAAGAATCCTGCGGCTGTTTGGAGACAACCAGACTCGTTCCGTTAAAACAACAGTCGGACCAGAACAGGAATACTTCCTCGTTGATGAAAAATACTTCTGGGACCGCAAAGATCTGGTTTATACCGGACGGACTTTATTTGGCAGCATGGCTCCAAAAGGTCAGGAAATGGAAGACCATTATTTTGGAACCATTAAGAGCCGAGTTCAGAAGTTCATGACCGAACTCGATGAAGAACTATGGAAACTCGGAGTTACTTCCAAAACAGAACATAACGAAGTAGCGCCAGCTCAGCATGAAATGGCTCCAATCTTTACAACAACAAACCTCGCCACTGATCAGAACCAGCTGGCTATGGAACTCATTCAGAGAATCGCCAAAAAGCATGGCATGGTGGCTTTGCTTCATGAAAAGCCTTTTGATGGAATCAATGGAAGCGGAAAACATAACAACTGGTCCATTTCTACGGATAGCGGCGATAACCTGCTTGAACCAGGAGATACTCCTTATGAAAATATTCAGTTCCTTTTGTTCCTGGCTGCAATTGTTAAGGCAGTTGATGAACATCAGGATCTGTTAAGACTATCTGTGGCAACTGCTGGAAACGATCATCGTTTAGGCGCTAACGAAGCACCTCCTGCAATCATTTCCATCTTCATGGGTGATGAGCTTGAAGAAGTCATCGAAGCGATTCGTGATGATAAAGATTACGGCAACCATGAAAAAATCTTCATGAACATCGGAACCGATGTACTGCCAAATCTTCCAATCGATACGACAGACCGCAACCGGACTTCCCCATTTGCCTTTACTGGAAACAAATTTGAATTCCGTATGCCAGGCTCAGCGCAGTCTATTGCTGGAATCAACGTGATCCTGAACTCAGTTATTGCGGATTCCTTAAGAGAGATTGCAGATGCCCTTGAAGCCGCTCCTGATTTTGATTCTGCCTTACACGTATTGATTCAGAGCATCTTCCAGGATCATTCCAGAATCATCTTCAACGGAAACGGATATTCCGATGAATGGGTAAAAGAAGCTCAGAATAGAGGCCTGCTCAATCTGAAAACCACTCCAGATGCATTGCCATATTTTAAGAATGAAGAAAATATTGCCTTGTTTGAACGTCTAGGAGTATTCAGCCGTGAAGAAGTTCTCTCCCGTTACGAAATTCTGATGGAAGAATACGTCAACCTGATCAATATTGAAGCAAAAACTATGGTCAATATGGCTAAAAAGGAAATTCTGCCTGCAGTTGCCGGTTTTGAAGGCAAACTGGCCGACATCATCCTTTCGAAAAAAGAAGCGATGCCAGACCTGCCAGCCGTTTATGAAACCAGAACTTTGGAAGATGCCAGCGAGCTGACGAAAAAAGCTTACTATACTCTTGAAAAGCTCGAAACCGATGTGGCTGTACTGAACTCCATGAGTGATTTTGAAGAAAAAGCCTTCTTCGTTCGTGACCACATTCTGGCTGATATGGAAGCCTTAAGAGAACCATGTGACTTCTTAGAAGACATTACCGATGCAAAAGAATGGCCATTCCCAACTTACGGGAAACTGCTCTTTGGTATTCAGTAATTCATCAGCACTGTAGTTGAAAGATCTGCGGCAGTGTACGCTGCCGCTTTCTTATACCCAATTTTACGGTAACATTCCATTTTTATTCCCCAAATTGACAAAATGGATGTTAATTTAACTACAAACCGGAGGAATCTTTATGTGTACAGTATTAGGAATTCAGAGTCGATCAGCAACATTGGATATGGCCAAGGAAGCCATGTCCTGTACAAAAAGCCGTGGACCAGACCAGGAAAGATTTCTTGAGACTCAGGCTGGAGTCTTAGGATTTCAGCGTCTGGCGATCATGGGTCTTAATGAAGCTGGAATGCAGCCATTTACCTTAAATGAGAATGCTCTGGTCTGTAATGGCGAGATCTATGGATTTCGAAAGCTGAAAGCAGATCTTGAAGAAAAAGGCTATGTTTTCATGTCAGACAGTGACTGTGAAATTCTTCTTCCAATGTATGAAGAATATGGAACAGACATGTTTGAAAAACTTGATGCTGAATATGCCCTGATCCTGTATGACGATTCCAAGAAATCATTTGTCGCAGCCAGAGACCCAATGGGAATTCGACCTTTGTTTTATGGTTATTTGAAAGAAGATGGAAGTATCTGCTTTGCTTCAGAAGCTAAGAACCTGGTGAAACTCTGTGATTCAATCATGCCTTTCCCACCTGGTCATTATTACCAGGATGGACAGTTTATCTGCTATCTTGACCTTTCCGTTGTAGATGAACCGGCTGCGCAGAAGGATGTAGAAGGAGTCTGCAGTAAAATTCATGATCTGCTGATCGATGCGATTGATAAGCGGCTTGATTCGGATGCTCCAGTCGGCTTTCTGCTTTCTGGCGGCCTGGACAGTTCTCTGGTCTGTGCAATTGCCGCCAGTCGATCCGATCAGCCGATTGAAACTTTTGCCATCGGTATGGAAGAAGATGCCATCGATCTGAAGTACGCAAAACAGGTGGCCAATTTTATTGGCAGCAATCATCATGAATTGATCATGACTGAAAAGGAAGTTCTTGACACCCTTGAAGAAGTGATTGCTGAACTGGCTACCTATGACATCACCACAATTCGGGCAAGCATGGGTATGTATCTAATCTGCAAAAAAATCCGTGAAATCTCAGATGTCCGAGTTCTACTGACTGGTGAAATTTCAGATGAGCTCTTTGGTTATAAATATACGGATTATGCGCCAAGTGCACAGGAATTCCAAAGGGAAAGTGCCAAGCGAATTAAAGAGCTTTATATGTATGACGTACTGAGAGCCGACCGCTGCATTTCGACTCATTCAATGGAAGCAAGAGTTCCCTTTGGTGATATCGCTTTTGTGAAATATGTCATGAGCATCGATCCAGAACTTAAGCTCAACACCTATAACAAAGGCAAATATCTGCTGCGTCATGCTTTTGAAAAAGATCAGATTCTGCCTTATGAAATTCTGATGCGCGAAAAAGCAGCGTTCTCAGATGCCGTCGGGCATTCGATGGCTGATGATTTAAAAGCTCTGGCTGAGCGGACATATTCGGATGAAGAATTCGAAGCCAGAAAAGCCTTATATGATCATGCCGCTCCTTTTACTAAGGAAAGCTTGCTCTATCGTGATCTCTTTGAAAAGTATTATCCTGGACAGTCCAGAATGGTTGTCGATTTCTGGATGCCAAACAAGGAGTGGCAGGGCTGTGATGTCAATGATCCATCTGCTCGTTATCTCTCCAACTATGGAGAAAGCGGAATCTGATCGAATCCGGTAGAACCGATAAAAATTAAAAAACTTCGTTATGATCAGAATTTTCTGGTCATAACGAATCTTATATATGAATGTTTTTTCTTAAGTAATTTTTCTATTCATTATTCAGTGTACTGATAAAGACAATCCAGGATCTCTTGCGGATCTCTTTGGATACGATTTGAAAGGAGTTTTTCTGAAATGTTTGATTACATGAATGAACACGATGCCTGCGGGATCGGAGCGGTTGTACAAATCGATGGAACCCCCAGCTTTGACGTGGTAGACAAAGCTTTGCATATTGTGGAAAAACTCGAACACCGTGCCGGAAAAGACGCGACTGGCCAGGTCGGTGATGGCGTTGGAATTCTTTTAGCCGTTTCTGATGATTTCTTCCAGAAAGCGGCAAAAGAAGCCGGCATATCCATTCAGGAAAAAGGAACCTACGGTGTGGGTATGTTCTTTTTTCCTGAAAATGAGCTTGAAAGAAATCAGGCAAAGAAATTGTTTGAAACGATAACTGAAAAAGAAGGATGCTCCTTTTTAGGCTGGAGAAAAGTTCCAACTTCCCCATCCATTCTGGGAAAAGTGGCTCAGGACTGTATGCCTTCCATTTGGCAGGGCTTTGTTCAGAAACCTAAGGGAGTAAAAAACGGAATTGATTTTGATCGAATTCTCTATGTGATCCGCCGGGAATTTGAAAAAAGCTGTCCGGATACCTATGTGGCTTCTCTTTCAAGCCGAACGATTGTCTATAAGGGAATGTTCCTGGTAGATCAGCTGCGTAAATTCTATGCAGATCTTCAGGATACGGATTATAAATCTGCGATTGCGATTGTCCATTCCCGTTTTTCAACCAATACAACTCCTAGCTGGCAGCGGGCTCATCCAAACCGCCTGATTGCTCATAATGGAGAAATCAATACAATCCGCGGAAATGCCAACCGAATGCTGGCCCGTGAAGAAAGCATGACTTCAGATTTCATCGAAGATGAATATCAGAAAATTCTTCCTGTAATTAATAACGCTGGTTCTGATTCAGCCATGCTCGATAACTCTCTGGAATTTTTGATGATGAATGGAATGGACCTAGCCAAAGCGGTGATGATCACCATTCCTGAACCATGGAAACATGTTCCAATGGATCAATCCCGTCAGGACTTCTATCATTACTATGCAACGATGATGGAACCCTGGGATGGTCCGGCAGCCATTCTTTTTTCCGATGGTGAAAAATGCGGAGCGGTATTAGACCGAAATGGTTTGCGTCCAAGCCGTTATTACATTACAAAAGACGGACAATTCATTCTGTCCTCTGAAGTTGGAGTTCTGGATCTTGATCCATCCGATATCGTCATAAAATCCAGACTTGAACCAGGAAAAATGCTTTTGATTGATACGATTGAAGGAAGACTGATTCCTGATGAAGAATTAAAGGAAAACTTTGCAAAATCTAAACCATATGGAGAATGGCTGTCTTTAAAGCTTCTCGACTTAAAGAACCTTCCCGCACCGGATAAAAAAGTCAGAATGCATTCTCAGGAAGATCGGGACCGCCTTTATCGCGTATTTGGATATACCTTTGAAGACGTTAATGACCAGTTGCTGGCTATGGCAAAAACTGGTAAGGAACCAACCGCTTCGATGGGCACGGATATTCCATTAGCCGCTTTGTCGAAACTTCACCCTTCCCTGTTTCATTACTTTAAGCAGCTGTTTGCTCAGGTAACGAACCCTCCAATCGACTCCTTACGTGAAAAGGTTGTCACTGATACGACGGTTTATATTGGAAGTTCTGGAAATCTGCTGGAAGAAAAGGCTGGAAACTGCACCGTTTTAGAAGTCAATAATCCGATTCTTGAAGCCAGAGATCTCGATAAGATCAAGAACCTGGACCGCGATGGATTCCATTCTCAGGTTATTTCTCTGCTGTTCTACCGGGGTATGCCATTAAAAGATGCTCTGGATCAGCTCTTTTTAGAAGCGGACAGAGCTTACCGCAATGGAAAGAACATCCTGATCCTCTCCGATGTAGGTGTCGATGAATCGCACATGGCTATTCCAAGCCTGCTTGCGGTTTCGGCATTAGAACAGCATCTGGTAAAGACCAAGAAAAAGACTTCCATGTCAATCATCCTTGAAAGTGGTGAACCTAAAACCGTTCATGAATTTGCAGCCCTGTTAGGATTTGGAGCCACTGCCATTTATCCTTACCTGGCTCATGAATGTATTGAAGAACTGATTGACAAGGACATGCTTGATAAGGAACCATCCATTGCCATCCGTGATTATAATGAAGCCATTCTTTCTGGAATCGTAAAGATTGCTGCCAAGATGGGGATCTCTACATTACAGTCCTATCAGGGAGCTCAGATCTTTGAAGCCATTGGAATCGACCGCGATGTCATTGATGCTTACTTCACCAATACTCAGTCTCAGATCGGAGGCATTGGTTTAAAAGACATTGAAGAAGATTTGATTTACCATCATGACCGGGCTTTTGATCCACTTGGACTTCCAGTCAATACAACCCTTGATTCGATTGGTTATCACAAACTCAGAAGCGGCGCAGGCAAGGAAGACCATCTGTATGATCCAAAAACAATTGTTCTTCTGCAAAAAGCGACTGCCGAAGGAAACTATGAACTCTTTAAGGAATATACCCAAAGAGTCAATGATGAAAACAGACCTCATACCTTAAGAGCATTGTTTGATTTTGATGAAAGTCAGAATTCGATTCCATTAGAAGAAGTGGAACCAGCTTCCGAAATTGTCAAACGCTTTAAAACGGGCGCCATGTCCTATGGTTCCATCTCTCAGGAAGCGCATGAAACCATGGCAGAAGCGATGAACCGTCTGGGCGGTAAATCCAATTCCGGTGAAGGCGGAGAAAGACCTGAACGTTTTGGAACCATCAGGAATTCAGCAATCAAACAGGTAGCATCCGGCCGTTTTGGTGTAACCAGCGAATATCTGGTGAGCGCCGATGAGATTCAGATCAAAATGGCTCAGGGAGCCAAGCCGGGTGAAGGCGGACATCTTCCGGGCAACAAGGTTTATCCCTGGATTGCCAAAACCAGATGTTCAACTCCAGGAGTGACTCTGATTTCTCCACCTCCTCATCACGATATCTATTCGATTGAAGATTTAGCCCAGCTGATTTACGATTGCAAGAACGCAAACCGTGATGCCAGAATTTCAGTAAAACTCTGCTCAGAAAACGGTGTTGGAACTGTTGCCTGCGGCGTAGCCAAGGCAGGAGCCAAGGTCATTCTGATTTCAGGATACGATGGAGGAACCGGAGCTGCCGGTCAGTCTTCCATTCATAATGCCGGTCTTCCATGGGAACTTGGTCTGATTCAGACTCACAAGGCACTAAGCGAGAATGGACTTCGAAAACGTGTCATTGTCGAAACGGACGGTAAGTTGATGAGCGGGCGAGATGTAGCGATTGCTGCCTTGTTAGGAGCTGAAGAATTTGGATTTGCGACCGCTCCATTAGTAACAATGGGCTGCCGGATGATGAGAGTCTGCAACCTGGATACCTGCCCATTCGGTGTTGCTACTCAAAACGAAGAACTTCGCGGGCGCTTTAAGGGTAAAGCAGAAAATGTAATGAACTTCATGCTCTTTATCGCTGAAGAACTGCGTGAAATCATGGCTCGTTTAGGGTATAGAACGCTCGATGAAATGATTGGACACGCCGATCGGTTAAAAATTCGTGAAAACGTTGAAGTAAATTCCAGAGCAGGCTCTTTGCATCTTGAAGAACTGCTAAAGAACATCCAGCCCATCTGCCATGATGATGCCGAATCTTACGATTTCAAACTTGAAGAAACCCAGGATGTGGCTAAGCTGCTGCCCGAATTCATGCCTTATCTCAACAGTAAAAAACCATATGAAACAACCATTAAGATCTCTTCAACTGATCGTACTTTAGGAACCATTCTGGGCAGTGAAATTACTCGTCGCTTTAAGAACAGCCTTAAAGAAGATACATATGTCGTGAACTGTATTGGTGGGGCTGGTCAGTCTTTTGGGGCCTTTTTGCCAAAAGGATTGACGCTCAAATGCACCGGTGATGCCAATGATTACTTTGGAAAAGGACTTTCGGGAGGAAAACTGGTAATTGCTCCAGATCCACGGTCTCCATTTAAAGCTGCTGATAACGTCGTGATTGGAAACGTAGCTTTATATGGTGCTACCGATGGAAAAGCCTTTATCAATGGAAAAGCCGGAGAACGTTTCTGTGTCCGCAATTCCGGAGCGACTGCAGTGGTTGAAGGCTGCGGCGATCATGGTCTTGAATATATGACTGGCGGGTATGCCGTTATACTGGGTAAAACCGGGAAAAACTTCGCGGCTGGTATGAGCGGTGGAATTGCCTATGTTTTAGATGTAGAGCATTCTCTTTATCGTTCGATCAACCAGGAACTTGTATCCATGGAAGCTTTAGAAGCCAAACAGGATATTGAAAAACTCCATGAAATTCTCGAAGAACATTACAGGGAAACTCATTCTGAACTTGCCAGAGAAATTCTCGATCATTTTGATGATTACCTGATCCATTTCAAAAAGATTATTCCAAATGACTTCAAGAAAATACGTCAGGATATGAAGGATCTTGAAGACAAAGGATTTACCCCTGCTGAAGCCAGTCTGAAAGCTTTCAGAATGGCCCATCCGGAATAGAGAAAAGGAGAAATGGAAAATGGCTAAAAATAACGGATTCCTGATTTATGAACGCCAGGAGAATCCATGCGTTTCTCCTGAAAAAAGACTTGAAAGTTTTGACGAGTTTCATGTCCCCCTGCCTTACGAAAAACGAATGGAACAGGCTGCCCGCTGTATGCACTGCGGCGTTCCATTCTGCCAGTCGGCTTTAGAGCTCAAAGGAATGGTCACCGGCTGTCCGCTTCATAATCTGATTCCAGAATGGAATGAAGAACTGGTTGCCGGTAACGATGAATATGCTTTAAAACGTCTGCTTAAGACCAATCCTTTCCCTGAATTTACAAGCAGAGTTTGCCCTGCTCTTTGTGAAAAGGCCTGTATTAATGGCATCGATTCAAACGCAACCACGATTCATGACAATGAAAACTATATTATCGAAACTGGATTTGCGAGAGGCTGGATGAAACCGCAGCCTCCTGCAATCCGTTCAGGTAAAAAAGCTGCGATCATTGGAAGCGGACCGGCGGGTTTATCCGTCGCACAATATCTCAACCAAAGAGGTCATCAGGTTACGGTCTTTGAAAAAGCAGATCGACCTGGAGGACTTCTGATGTACGGAATTCCAAATATGAAACTCGATAAAAAAGTGGTTGATCGTCGAATTTCATTGATGAAAGATGAAGGAATTCAATTTGCCTGTCATGTGGAGGCTGGCAAGGACATCAGCAAGGAAGAATTGTTCCAGGATTTTGACGTGGTCGTATTGGCGGCAGGCAGCAGAAAACCCAGATCTCTGAATCTTGAAGGCATGGACCTGTCGGGTGTCATGTTTGCGGTAGATTACCTTACGGATGCAACCCGATCAGTAGTCAGCAATAAGAAGCCTCTGATATCTGCTAAGAATAAAAATGTGGTTATCGTCGGAGGCGGAGATACTGGAAATGACTGCGTTGGGACAGCCCTTCGGCAGCATTGCAAGTCAGTCATTCAGTTAGAAATGACTCCAATGCCTCCAATTGAAAGAACGGCGGATAACCCTTGGCCTGAATGGCCAAAAGTCGCCAAATTCGATTATGGACAACAGGAAGCCGCTGCTGTATTTGGAAAGGATCCAAGAATTTTTTCCACAACGGTTAAACGTCTGATCGAAAAGAACGGCCGCCTGCATGAGATTGAAATTGTTTCCTTAGGTCCTGATTTTAAACCGATCGAAGGAACCGAAAAGATCCTGAAGTGTGACTTATTGCTGATTGCAGCCGGTTTTATCGGAATTGAAGATTCCTTAAAGGAGTCCTTTCATCTTGAAACGACACCTAGAAATACAATCATTACGAAAGAAGCAAGCTATCAGACACAGAATCCAAAAATCTTTGCCTGCGGTGACTGCAAACGAGGCCAGTCGTTAGTGGTATGGGCCTTAGAACAGGGAAAGCAATGTGCCAAGGAAGTGGATCGGTATCTGATGGGATATTCGAACATCGAATAGATAGTTTTGATGGATAAACTGATATATCGGTTCAAATCTGTAGAAAATAAACCAGATCATAACTGGTATTAAAGGCGCAGAATAACAGATATAATGGAGTGGACTATTATTGGTTCATTAGTTCACCATTTATTAGTGCATTATTAAATTAGACTTAAAAGGTTCAGATGGATGAGAGAAATCTCATTTTATCTGAACCTTTTCTTTCATTTTGGCTGACTTTCAAGAAAAGATGGAAAAAGATTGAAAAGATACAGTGAGAACGAATTTACCATAATGATCACACGGTACTGAAAATCTTAAATAATATGATATCGTGGCTGTCAGATTGTCCTCCTGGTAAAGACTCTTTCTGGAGAACAAATACTGAATTCTGACAGAACTGGCAAGGATTGATCACAGGTCAAATCTCTATTCCTGCCTTTCATCTCTTCATACTCTAAAATAAACACGAAGTATAAATGGCTGTTGAGAATTCGGTTTCTACATTTAACGTACTTCGTTTTTCAAACTATTTATCGAAAACTTTTTGATAGAAAAGGAAGCTTTTATGAATACAAGAATTTTGAATATCCGTAAACGAAGCGGAGCTTTTGAAGCATTCGATCCCACTAAGATCAATGCAGCGCTTTATAAGGCATTTGCTTCAACCGATGAATTGATATCAGATCCAAAGCTTTTGGAAATCACTCAGGATATCGTTAACCGGCTCAATGAAGAATGTGATGTCGAACAGATACAGGATGTTGCAGAACAGGTGTTAATGGAAAATGGATATTTTAAAACGGCTAAAGCCTATATCCTTTATCGCCAATCGCATTATCGTTTACGTGAAACCCTCAATAAAATCGTCGATCTGGTCATCGATCCACAGATACAACCCGTTCTTCGGGAAATTCAGAAGGATTTTTCTGAACCTGAATACTCTCTTGAAAGACTGCAGATTAAAGCCGCTGAACTGATCCGGGAGGATCAGTCCCAGAAAATCCGTCTTTCCATGCTTGAAAGAGCAGCCAGCGAACTGGTCAGCCGTAAAGCTCCGAAATGGGAAGAAATCGCTGCCCGTATACTTAACTACGAGCTCGAAAAAGAAATTTCAGCAAACATGGTGGATTTAAATATTCATTCCTGGCCTGAAAAATTAGAATACTTAACCAGCCAGAATCTGCTCCTTCCTGATCTTCTTAAAAAATATACAAAAGAAGATCTTGAAATCCTGAATGCAGCCATGAAACCTGAAAGAACCAGACTGTTTAAGCATCCTGGTCTAGACTTGCTGAAAAACCGATACCTGATTGTCTCTCATGACGGAAAACCACTTGAAAGTGTTCAGGAAATGTTTATGGGAATTGCCATGCATTTAGCCATGCCTGAGCAAAATTATGTGGAATGGGCGATTCGCTTTTATGACATGCTCAGTACCCTTCAGGTAACCATGGCCACCCCAACCATGGCCAATGCCAGAAAACCGTTTCATCAGATGTCGAGCTGTTTCATTGATACCGTAGAAGATTCATTAAGCGGAATTTACAAATCTCTTGATAACTTTGCCCGCGTTTCCAAACACGGTGGAGGTATGGGTCTTTATTTAGGCAAGGTCAGAGCCAGTGGCAGTGATATCCGCGGCTTTGAAGGGGCTGCCGGTGGGGTTATCCGCTGGATCCGTCTGATCAACGATACTGCCATTGCCGTTGACCAGTTGGGAGTTCGTTCTGGAGCCGCTGCAGTTTATCTGGATATCTGGCATCGTGATATTCCTGAATTCATGCAGCTGAGAACCAATAACGGGGATGAAAGAATGAAAGCCCATGATATCTTCCCTGCTCTTTGTGTACCTGATCTTTTCTGGCGTCTGGCCAAAACCGATTTGGATTCCGAATGGCATTTAATGGATCCGCATCAGATTCTAAGAGTCAAGGGCTGGTGCCTGGAAGACAGCTATGGGGATGAATGGGAAAGAAAATATTTTGACTGTGTCAGTGATCCAAAAATCGAAAAGCGAACCCTTTCGGTTAAGGATATGATTCGAATGATGATTAAATCCATGGTTGAAACAGGAACTCCATTTATCTTCAATCGGGATGTCGTCAATGAAGCCAATCCAAATTCTCATCAGGGTATGATTTACGCGTCCAACTTGTGTACTGAGATTGCGCAGAACATGTCAGCGATGCATCAGGATGAACCAACAATTATTCAATGTGATGGCGAAACGATCATCTCAACTATAACCCATCCGGGTGATTTTGTGGTCTGCAATTTGGCCAGCCTTTCACTGGGTCATATCGATGTCAATGATGATGACAAACTCAAGCAAGTCATTACGACGGTCATGAGGGCTCTTGATAATGTCATTGATCTGAACTACTATCCGCTGCCGACAGCCAAACTCACTTCGCAATCCATGCGTCCAGTTGGATTAGGCACCAGCGGCTATCAGCATCTTTTGGCCAAGCAGCATATTCCTTTTGAAAATGAAAGACACCTGACTTATATGGATGACCTCTATGAGCGTATCAATTATCATGCCTTACAGGCCAGCTGTGAACTTGCCAGGGAAAAAGGCTCCTATGCTCATTTTAAAGGCAGCGATTATGATACCGGGGAGTATTTTGTTAAACGAGATTATACCTCTGAGAAATGGAAGAAGCTGGCCAGTGAAATTCATGAAAATGGTTTAAGAAATGGATATCTGATGGCTATCGCACCAACTTCGAGTACTTCCATCCTGGCTGGAACAACAGCAGCTGTCGATCCAATCCTCAAAAAATTCTACCTTGAGGAAAAGAAAGGTTCGATGCTCACACGAGTGGCCCCTGACTTATCCGATGAAACCTTCTGGTATTACAAAAACGCTCATTTTATTAATCAGAACTGGGTTGTGGATGCCGCCGGAATCAGACAGCGGCACATTGATCAGGCTCAATCAGTTAACCTGTATATCACCCCAGAATTTACATTCCGAAAGATCCTGGATTTGTATATCCGGGCATGGGAAAAAGGCGTCAAAACGATTTATTACGTACGTTCTCAATCTCTCGAAGTAGAAGAATGCGAATCGTGCAGTGCCTAGAAAGAAGCTAATCATGGAACTGAAACAAAAAGCCTTATTTAATGCCAATGGAGATATCGATCTGTCCAAACGATCGATGATCAACGGCAATACCACCAATCTGAATGACTTCAATAATGTGAAATATGACTGGACGAGCCGCTGGTATCGTCAGGCAATGAACAACTTCTGGATTCCTGAAGAAATTAATCTGGCTCAAGATATTAAGGATTACCGCAATTTTTCTGATATCGAAAGAACCGCTTTTGACAAGATCCTGTCTTTTCTTGTCTTTCTCGATTCTCTTCAGACCGCAAACCTTCCAAATATTGGAGCTTATATCACTGCCAACGAAGTCAATCTTTGTCTGACCATTCAGGCATTTCAGGAAGCTGTTCATTCACAGTCCTACTCCTACATGTTAGATACGATCTGTCCGCCTCAAAAACGAAACGAGATCCTGTATCAATGGAAAAATGACGAGCATCTGCTGCGCCGAAACGAGTTTATCGGCAATCTCTATAATGATTTTCTAGCTCATAAGGATCCAAAACATCTGGTCAAGACTTTGATTGCCAACTATATTCTTGAAGGAATATACTTCTATTCCGGATTCATGTTTTTCTATAACATGGGACGAATGGGTAAGATTCCAGGAAGTGTTCAGGAAATTCGTTATATTAACCGCGATGAAAATACGCATTTGTGGTTATTCAGAAACATTCTCCTTGAACTTCAGAAGGAACAGCCTGAACTTTTCACTGCTGAAGATGTCAGAGAATACAGAGAAATGATCAAACACGGTGCTGAAGAAGAGATGGACTGGGCCGCCTACGTTCTTGGGGACCGTATTGCGGGTCTGAATCCTGAAATGGTTGAGGATTACATTAAATATCTGGCGAATCTTCGATGCAAAGGATTAAATTTCGAGCCAGTCTTCGAAGGCCACGATGAAATTCCAGAATCCATGAAATGGGTGGATAATTACAGCCGTGCTAATGACATCAAAACAGATTTCTTCGAAGCCAAGTCTACAGCTTACTCCAAAGCTGGCGCGATTGTTGATGATCTATAAATGAATCTGAGCATGCAAGACCAGTGCTGCTCCTGCTGCTGTTATCTAAGAACTTGATGTTCATGCTACCGGCATTTGCATCTAAAAAAATAAAATAAATAATCAATCCTGTCCTGCATACTGATCAAAAAGGATTGCATCCAGACTGAGTAAATGACACCTGAGTCCATGATATGGAAACCGTGGTATTTGTCAGCGGATGCAATCCTTTTTTCTTTTGGTAATGCTATTTTAAGAAACATCAGTTCCAAAAGAAGGTATGAATTCAAACATGTCCAATGCAAATTCAGGATCATATTCACTCATGAATTTAAAAACAGAAACCAGAGTAAAATAATCAGTTAAATTCATATGTTTTTGATGTTAACGCTTTCTTGAATGTTAAAATAGGATTGACAATTGATCATCCAGCAAAATTTTATTTTTTTCATTATGAAAGCTTAGGACAGGAGGCACAATTATGATTATTCGATCCAATACAAAACAAGCCATTGATCAGTATCAGGAGAAATGCCCCTTCTGCCTGAATGTACTGAATCAGCCGATTCTTACTTATATCGATTGTGATAAGCAGCCAGATCTGAAATATGAAGCCATTTGCGGTCATCTTCTTCATTCGCGCTGCCCGCATTGCGGATCACAGATTCCCCTTTCACAATCTCTAACCTATGAAGATAAACTCAATCATACGATTCTCTACTTTGAACCTGATGATCAGAAACGTTCTTCATTGAACAAGACCCTGCAAAAGAAAATATCTGAACGTAAAATTCGTTTTAAAAAAACATTTTATCGAATCCTGAAACGCCGAGAAGATTTTTATGAAAAATCCAGAATTCTTGATTGTTCCCTGGATGATCGTCTGATTGAACTGATGAAGATTTATATTGTTCAGTTCTTTTCGATCGAACGCAATCAGAACGTTTCATCCATCCGTTTTCAGCTTCAAAAGGATCGACCGGTTTTTTTGCTTGATATTAATGAAGCAAAAGGCATATTTGGTTTTTCAACCGAGGATTATGATCTGCTCAAAAATGCAGTAAAAACTTTAGAACAGATGGATCCAGCACTCTGTTCGGAACACCTTTTACATGTCGATTCTCAATGGGCCGTTGAGACTTTTCCTAAAGTACAGTTTCTGTTGATGGATCCTTCGAAATCGTCTGATCTCGAGACGGATAATCTCGATGAACTCTGTATTTCACCAGACGGCTATCCATATGGAGCTTAATTGGTAACCTTTTGAAATTTGCATGGGCTTAGATCCTCCGGTTCCAGTCGATATTCTGTATTCGACTAGAACTGGAGGATTTTATGCATAATTATCTGTTTTCCAAATCCCGTGAACTGAATCAGGAACAGTGGATGAACCTGGTTGATCAATATCAGGTGTCAGGTCTGACTCAGGCTGGCTTCTGCGTCCAAAACGGCCTGGCTTTATCCACCTTCCAGTACTGGCGCAGAAAAGCTGCCGCCGTATCGCCTGCTTCAGCGGCTCTTGAATTCGTAGAAATTGACAGGACGGTCTTCCTGGATTTGGAAGGATCAGACGAGAGTCCAAAGCCGGTGATTGAAATCACTGACAGCGACCGAACGATCCGT
>NZ_MPJW01000177.1 GCF_001945525.1 Ileibacterium valens | reverse complement strand
CAAAAGGCGGAAATCTTCCGTTTCCGACTTTCCTGAGAGGAAAGCTGGAGCACAGAGAAGATTTCCGCCTTTGATGGTATTCAGGGATAACCGGGAATAAAAGCCCGTGCAAATTTCAAAAGGTTACTGTTCAGAAGCGGGATTCAATCAGGAATTTTTCAAGAGTTTAAGCCTTGGATATAATAAAGACATGATTCATTTACATACCCGATCTTGCTATACATTGCTTGAATCGACGCTTACAATTGAACAGATCATACAGGCTGCCAGAAATAGTGGACAAACGGCTGTTGCATTAACGGAAAAAAACGTCATGTTTTCCGCTATGACTTTCATCCATCAGGCGATTCAGGCTGATCTGAAACCTATAATTGGTCTTGAAACCGTATTGGAGATGGATCAGTCGAAAATCTCAGTCATCCTGTACGCTAAAAATAATCAGGGACTCAGTGGGCTGTTTGAACTTTCTTCACTGCTTGGCTTAAGAGAGCAGAAAATTCTGACTAAAAGTGAAGTTCAAAAGTATATGGAGGATTTGATTGTACTGACATCTGGGGTTGATGAGACCATCGAACAGATGATTGTTCAGGGTGATAATGAACAGTTAATCCTTTTGTTTGAAGAGATGCAGGAGATGAATCCAGACTTTTTTATTGCGATTGCGCTGAATGATTCTCCAAGACAAAAGCATGAAAATATCACTCTTAAAACGATTGCCCAATCGATCTCGATTCCAACGCTCGCTCTTTCCCGAATCGACTATCTGAACAAAGAGGATCATCTGGCTCTTCGTCTTCTTCAGGCAATTGATGCCCAGAAGAACATTCAGGATCCTTCTTTACACGTCAGAGCACACCGATACTGGCGAACACCAGAAGAGATGGAGCTGCTTTACGAGGCTGATGATCTGCAGATGACAGATACAATCGCCAGCATGATCCATCTGAAACTGCCGCTTGAATCATCAACGCTTCCAGTCTTTGAATCCAGATCAAAAGGGAATGCGACTTCTGAAGAATATCTCAGAGCTTTATGCAAAGCTGGACTGCAAAAACGGTTGAATGGAAGAATTCAGGATTTATATAGCAGACGGCTTGACTATGAACTGGACATGATTTCAAAAATGGGATTCTGTGATTACTTTTTAATTGTCTGGGATTTTATTCGGTATGGAAGATCTAAAAATATTCTGATTGGCCCAGGGAGAGGATCAGCTGCAGGATCGCTGGTGGCTTATTGCCTGGGAATCACGCATATTGATCCAGTGACCGCCAATTTACTGTTTGAACGATTTTTAAATCCGGAGCGAATCAGCATGCCGGATATTGATACAGATATTCCAGACGATCGGCGCGATGAGATTATCCGATACGTAGCTGATAAATATGGAGTAGATAAAACAGCTCATATTGTAACTTTTGCAACTCTGAAGGCCCGTATGGCCATTCGCGATACGGCTAGAGCGCTCAATATTCATGTTCGGGATGCAGATCAGATGTGTGCCTTGTTGGGGAAAGATCCTAAGATCACCCTGAAAGAGGCCTATGAAAACAATCGGGCGTTTCGAAATCTGGTTGAATCAAGAAAAACCTTCAGAACCCTGTTTGAATATGCCAGTAAAATCGAAGGACTGCCGCGTCATATTTCAGTGCATGCGGCAGGAATCATTCTTTCTGGTAAGCCAATCAGCCATTATGCCCCGCTGGTTGATGCTGGTATGGCTATTCCTGCGGTCCAGTTCACGATGGAGCATCTGGAAGAAATCGGTTTGATCAAGTTTGACTTTCTGGGATTAAAGAACCTTTCTGTCATCGATTCAATGAATCAGATGATCAAAATGCGTCATGGACAGAAGCTCGATCTCTTTCATTTACCGCTAAACGATTCCAAAGTATATCGGATTTTAAAAAATGCGGATACATTAGGAGTCTTTCAGCTTGAAAGCGATGGGATGAGACAGTTGATTCGAAAATATCAACCAGAAAACTTTGAAGATATTGCAGCCATCCTGGCTCTTTATCGCCCAGGACCCATGAAAAATATTGGACTTTTTTTGGAAGCTAAGAAAAGAAGCCGCAAAAGATCAAAAACAGTCAACACGACTTTGCACCCATTATTAGATCCTATTCTTTCAGAAACAGGCGGAGTCTTTCTTTATCAGGAACAGATTATGCTTGCGGCTCAGACGATTGGTGGATTTTCGCTGGCTCAGGCGGACTCACTGCGAAAAGCAATGTCAAAAAAGAACAGGGAATTGATGGATTCATACCAGAATTTGTTTATTGAAGGAGCTAGAGAAAAAAATATTCCGCAAGAAAAGGCAAAAGAAATTTTTGAAGTGATGGAGCGGTTTGCACATTATGGTTTTAATAAATCTCATTCTTATGCTTATGCGTTAATCGTTTATCAGATGGCTTATATTAAAGCGAATTTTTCTCTGGAATTCTATCTGTGTAATTTGGATTCCTGCATCGGTTCAGCCAGCAAATCTTCAGCGTTCTTAAACGAATGCCGCTCTCGAAAAATCAGAGTCCTTGGGGTGGATATTAATCATTCTAATCTGAGCTACTGCATTGAAGGTGAAACAGTTTTAAGAATGCCTTTGACTATTCTGAAAGGAATGGGCTCCTTATTGGCTTCAAAAATCATCGAAGAAAGAAAATTAAACGGTCCATACAAGGATTTGTTTTCAACACTTGCCCGGTTGATTGCCATTGGAATTTCATCGGCAAATTTTGAAACACTGATTAAAGCAGGCGCTTTTGATTGTTTTGGTTTTTACCGCGCAGGTTTGCTTGGCTCTTTGGAGCGTTTAATTCAATACGGACGGATGGTTCGAGTAGAAGGTGAAGGGGTTTTGTTTTCATTTGATGCGGTCAGTCCGCCAATGGTTGAACAGAAAAAGGAATCGAGGATGGAGCGAACATGGATGGAAAAGGAATCTTATGGTTTTTATCTCTCGGATCATCCAGCGATTCAATGGCGTAATCAATATCCAGGCGCCAGATCCATAAGACAGATTCGTCAGGAAATCGGAAATGTGGAAACGGCAGGCATTCTGAAATCGGTAAAAATTCATAAAACGAAAAAAGGTCAGGATATGGCTTTTGCCATCCTTGAAGATGAAAATGAGACAATTGACCTTGCGATTATGCCGGATCTTTACAGCTATCTTCAGAGCCGTGGGTTGCTTGAAACAATGCATGGTATTCATATCCTTGGCAGGAAAGATCAGAATCGAAATTCGATTCTTGTCAATCGATTTGATGTGTTGAACTGAGCCTGTACGATTGACGGAAGTCGACTTTTTCATTAAAATAGATACGTTGCAGTCTTCTCGATATGCAACCGCTCAGAAAAGGTATTAAGAAGCCTGGCTCACCTTTATGGCGAGTATCAACACAATCAGAAAGGAGACTATCAAATGTACGCTATTATTGAAACTGGCGGAAAGCAGATCAAAGTCGAAGATAATTCCGTTATCTGGGTTGAAAAACTCGATGCTCAGGAAGGGGAAACTGTTGAATTCGATAAAGTGCTTTATGTTGATGGAAAAATCGGAACCCCATTTGTTGAAGGTGCCAAAGTTACTGGAGTTGTAGAAAAACAGGGAAAAGGTAAGAAGATTACCATTGTTAAGTATCGTCCTAAAAAATCCTCCACTCGCAGAAAACAGGGACATCGTCAGCCTTATACACGGGTTAAAATCGAATCCATTACTGCTTAAGGCATGATCAGAGTCCTAGTGGGGATTTCAGGTGAGAACATCACCGGCTTTTCTGTGAAGGGACACGCTCTTTATGGAGAGCATGGTCAGGATCTGGTCTGTGCTGGCGCTTCTTCAATTGTTTATGGTGCCATGAATGCCCTTGATATTTTATACCCAGGTCTATGTGATTTCAGGGTTTTATCAAATTCCATACAGATCCGAACCAATGCTGCGGATGAAGGTCTGCAGACCTGCCTGAAAATGCTGCAGGTACAGCTTCAGACTCTTGCGGATGATTATCCGAAGAATATTCAAGTGAATAAGAAAGAGGTGTAAATAATGCGTTTCCATTTAGATATTCAGTTTTTCGCTTCTAAAAAAGGTGTAGGTTCGACTAAGAACGGACGTGACTCTCACGCCAAACGCCTTGGTGCAAAACTGGCTGACGGACAGTACTGCCATGCTGGATCTGTTATCTACCGTCAGAGAGGAACCAAAATTCACCCGGGAACTAACGTTGGCCGCGGTGGAGATGATACTTTATTCGCGAAAGTAAACGGTATTGTTAAATACGAACGTATGGGCAAAGACCGTAAAAAAGTATCTGTTTATCCAGCTGCCTAAGCACTGTGATAGAAAATACGGAGATGCTTCGGCATCTCTTTTTTCTTTGGTTGTTCGTGAAATATTCTTTGACAGACAGGAAGATTACAGGAAAATCGGTGTTAATGAGAGTCTGATTCAGGAAAAAACAGGTAAACTGACTTACAATGTTTTTGAAATGAGGTCTGAATTATGTTTGTTGATCAGGTAAAAGTTCACTTAAAAGCCGGTAAGGGCGGAGATGGACTGGTTTCCTTTAAACACGAGAAATATGTAGCCAATGGCGGTCCTTTCGGCGGCGATGGCGGACATGGTGGAAATATCATTTTTGAAGCAGATCCGGGAATGGTAACCCTTCTCGACTTGCGTTATCATCGAATCATCCGCGCTGAACCTGGAGAAAAAGGCAAAAATAAGCGGATGCATGGGGCAACCGCTCCCGATACTGTAATCAAAGTTCCATTAGGAACGATGATTAAGAAGGCTGATACCGGTCAGATCATCGCCGATCTGACAGAACCGGGACAGCGCCAGATTGTGGCACAGGGTGGAAGAGGCGGAAGAGGAAACTCCCGTTTCAAATCCAGCCGGAATACGGTTCCACGCTATGCTGAACCAGGACGTGAAGGTGAGGAATTCGATGCCATTGTCGAACTGAGAACCCTTGCTGACGTGGGTCTGGTTGGCTTCCCATCTGTTGGTAAATCAACCTTGCTCGAAGCAGTGACCAAGGCAAAACCAGAAATTGGCGATTATCCTTTTACAACCATTTCACCAAATGTTGGAGTGGTACAGACAAAAGATGGCCGAAGCTTCGTCATGGCGGATCTGCCAGGACTGATTGAAGGGGCCAGTCAGGGAAAAGGACTTGGTCATCAGTTCTTAAAGCATATCGAAAGATGCCGCGTTATTGTTCATGTGATTGATATGGGAGGTTCTGAAGGCCGCGATCCAGTCGAGGATTATCGAATCATCAATCAGGAACTTGAAAACTATCATCTGCGTCTTCTTGATCGGCCGCAGATCGTTGTAGCCAATAAGATGGATTTAGAAGAAGCCCAGGAAAACCTCAAACGATTCAAGGAAGCTTATCCTGATCTAGAAGTTTTTGAAACTACGACAATTATTCATGAAGGACTTGATCCGGTATTGCGTAAGGCCGCGGATCTGCTTGCGGTTACTCCTCTGTTCCCATTGACGGATGAAAAGGAAGAAGATGAAGGCGTTACTTATACCTTCGAAGAAAAAGAAAAACCGTATACTATTGTTCGTCATGAAGATGGAGTTTACGAAGTGACCGGACGAATCATTGATGAACAGTTCCATCCGGAAAAACTCACAACGGATGAAGATTACTTCCGCTTTGCCAACCAGATGCGCTATCTAGGTATCGACAAGAACCTGCGTGCAGCTGGGGCAAAAGATGGCGATACGATTATGCTTCAGGGATACGAGTTTGAATTCGTTGAACAATAATTTTTCATTTTTAGTATTTAAAATCAGCACAAATTCTTAAGCAGATGGGAAAGTCAAATCCCATCTGCTTTTTTGGAGTTTAAGAGATTTGAAGCGATTTAAAGGTCATCAGGAAACCTGAAAAAACACAGGAATACACAGGTATAATAGAAAACGGAATCTCTGCAGTTGAATTATTCTGGTTTTGTTCAGAAAACAACCAAAAATGTAATTTAGATAGTTTAATAGGCGATTGATACATGCTTTTTGTGAATTGCTCTAAGAAAATCTGAAAATATGGTTGAGATCATTCTTTTTGGTGAATAAGGAATTGCAGCTTCCCTTTTCGTTTTCATGATCAGGAGTACTAAATGAGTTTGGATTGTTTGTTGATCAGGCTGACTGAATAAACGAACTCAGATTCAATCCTAAAATCTCCAATCAGAAGCAGAGAATACTCTTAACAGATGAATAGACGAAAACTGTAAACATAAAACGAATAACAAACAGGAATTATATGACAGGCAACAAATATGAGGAGGAAAATATGCGTTTAATCACATGGAACGTCAATGGCATTCGGGCAGTGATGAAAAAAGGACTTGAACAGATGCTTGATTACCTGGATGCCGATATGGTTTGCTTTCAGGAAACAAAAGCTCAACAGGAACAGATTGATCTTTCAGAAGACCTGTATCCATATCAATACATCAGCTCTGCTAAGAAAAAAGGATATTCGGGTACGATGATTGTCTCAAGAATTGAACCGATATCAGTAAGTTATGGTCTTGGTATTGAAGAGCTGGATCAGGAAGGCCGAGTGGTTTGTGCTGAATTTGAAAATTTTTATCTGGTTGATGTATATACTCCCAATGCTGGAGAGGGATTAAAGCGTCTGGATTTCAGAGTCAAATGGGATATTGCCTTTGCAGACTATATTAAAAAGATTAATCAGGTTAAGCCGGTTCTCTTATGCGGAGACTTCAACGTGGCCAGAACTGAGGATGATATCTGGGATGGAGGAGTTTCAGAGGCTGGATCCCCTGGATTTACTCCAGAAGAAAGACTTGGGTTTGAACGCGGTCTGATGCAGATTCTTAAGGATTCCTGGCGTGAACTGCATCCTGAAGACAGACAATATACCTGGTGGTCCTACTACAGCAGAGGCCGCGAGAAAAACCAGGGATGGCGAATTGATTACTGGCTAATCAGCCCTTCGTTGATGGATAAGGTCGAAGATGTACGAATTCTCGATGATGTTTTTGGCTCGGATCATTGCCCGGTTGAACTCGAAATTGATATTGACTGATACGAAGAAACAAATCAGAACAATTAGCTATTAACGGGTCCAGAGATCTGATGCAGACTGAATCGAAATTGTCTCGATAGAAGATAAGACAGAAAAGCATTCATATCAGCTGCATATGGAATAGCTCATCATTGCCTGTTAATAATTTTTCAGGGATATACGTGAAAGATTCAAAGAACAAACAAGAGATAGATAACAAAAAGATGGTCAGGAGGGGCTGAAATGATTGCAATGTTAAAAGGGACTGTGTTTAAAATCCGTCATGATTCCCTGATTCTTGAAGTTGGAGGAATCGGCTTTGAGGTGTTTGTAGGAGATACGCTGGATTTCAGACATGGTGAAGAACTGACTTTATATACCTATTTACAAAATCGGGAAGATGGACAGGTACTGTTCGGTTTTAAAGATGAAAGCGCCCATGACCTGTTTATTCGTCTGATTAAAATTAAAGGAATCGGTCCAAGAACGGCTGTGAATATGCTGACAAAAATGTCAGCTTCCGATATGGCCAAAGCAATAGAGACAGGCGATCTAAAGACCTTAAAATCTTTACCGGGAATTGGTGCAAAAACCGCAAGCCAGATTATTCTTGATCTCAAAGGTCAGATTGTAATAGAGGAAAAAGATGAGCGTGCAAAGCCAAAACGTTCTGCCAATCCGATCTGGGCTGAGACGATGGAAGCTCTGGATGCGCTTGGCTATAAACCAGCCCAGATCGCCTTTCTCGATGAAGAGATGTCTGGTAAAGTGGGTCTGAGTTCCAATGAGATGCTTAAAATTTGTCTGAAAAAACTCGCTATGGCTTCGGGATTATGAGATGATTAATAATTGTTGTTGAGAGCTTAACCTTATAACCCGAATCAACAAATCTATTTATGTACATTGCAATGGACTTACAGAAAGGGGGAGCAAGTAATGAGTGAAAGATTGGTAGAACCGGAGCTCCAGGAAGATGATCTGGATTTGAGCCTGCGCCCATCGAGTTTGAATGAATACATTGGTCAGGACCGCCTCAAAGAAAATCTGAAAGTATTCATTGAAGCAGCAAGAACCCGACATGAAACGCTTGATCATGTTCTGTTCTATGGTCCGCCTGGACTTGGAAAAACGACATTGGCTAATATTATTGCCAATGAAATGAAAGGAAATCTCAAAACCGTATCCGGACCCGCCATTCAAAAACGCGGAGATCTGGCGGCTGTCCTTTCAACCCTGGAAGCAGGAGACGTCTTATTTATTGATGAAATTCACCGCCTGAATAAATCTATAGAAGAAATTCTGTATTCAGCCATGGAAGACTATTTTCTCGACATTATCATCGGAAAGGATTCAGGTACAGCCCATTCCATCCGACTCGATTTGCCTCCCTTTACATTAGTGGGAGCGACGACCAGAGCAGGAGATCTTTCCGCGCCGCTTCGGGATCGATTCGGAATTTCATCAAGTATGGAATATTACACCATTAATGATCTTTCGAAAATCGTTTTACGAACCGCAAACGTTTTCTCAACAGGAGTGGATGAGGATGCTGTCAGGGAAATTGCTTTGCGTTCCAGAGGAACACCGCGAATTGCCAATCGACTGTTTCGCCGGGTCCGCGATTTTGCAGAGGTTTATAACGAAGGGTATATTACCAGGGATATTGCCGACCATGCCCTTGATCGGCTGCAGATTGATGAGATCGGACTTGATCGAGTCGATTATAAAGTTCTTGAAGGAATTCAGGAACGCTTTAATGGTGGTCCGGTAGGAATGGAAGCTTTGGCCAGTTCCATCGGCGAAGAACCATATACCCTTGAAGATGTCTATGAACCTTATCTTCTGCAGATTGGTTTTTTAAACCGAACTCCACGCGGAAGGGTCATTACGTCAAAAGGACTTGCTCATCTTAGAAAGCATCAGGGACGGGATAAGCCGATTGCTTTTTCCGTGGAGAATCTCGCCGATGAATTAAAATTATCGAGTGAAGAAACCTGAATTGAGATAAAATGACTTCATGAAAGAAATCACTGCATTTGCCCAGAAAGTATTAAATTTTCTTGAACCCGATCCGACGGAGCAGAAAAATATCTTGGCCTTAGCGGACGAAAGTGCCCCATCACAGGCTGATGAGATGAAAAAGTTCAAGTGTCGAATCATACAGGCAAGACAAAAGAATGAAAAAGTAATGGTAGCCGGCGATTATGACTGCGATGGAGTCATCTCGACCTCAATTATGGTGGATGCTCTTCGAACCTTAGGCATTGAAACCGGCTTTTATATCCCTGATCGTTTACACGAAGGATATGGATTAAGACCGAAAATTGTTGAACTGGCAGCGGCTAAAGGTTATTCACTGCTGATTACGGTAGATAATGGAGTAGCGGCTAATGAAGCCCTGAAAAAAGCAAAAGAAATCGGACTTGAGGTCATTGTTACAGACCATCATCAATTTGATGAAGAAAATCCGCCGGAATGCTCTTTGTTTATCCATCCCTGCAAACTCGAAGAACCCTATCAGAAACTGTGTGGTGCCGGTCTGGTCTATGAGATTTTTCGATCCTATGGGCTCGTTAAGCCAGAATATTTGCAATGGGCAGCCACCGCAACCATTGCCGACTGCATGCCAGTTCGTGATGAAAACCGGACAATTATTCGTCATGGTTTAGCGGCAATGAATGATAACTGCGAACTGCATCTGGCCTTATTAACGAAAAAGAGTCATATGAACGAAACGGACATTGCTTTTCAAATTGTTCCCCGGATCAATTGCATTGGTCGATTATCCAATATGGCGAATGTGAATACATTTGTTCGCTACTTCCTGAATCCGGATCGCCGTCAGATCAGCAGTTACGCCTTTAAGGTGGATGAGCTCAATTCAAGAAGAAAACAGATGTCTTCTCAGATCACTGAATTGGCCAGAGGGAAACTCAGGCTAAGCCGTCCGGTTTTGATGGCCAGTGATCCGTCTTTTCATGAAGGAATTATCGGAACGGCTGCAGGTGGTTTATGCGAGCAATATCGAAAACCGGTGATTATCGTTTCTGAATCGGCAAATGGCTGCAAAGGAAGTATGCGAGCTCCTGAAGGATTTGACTGCGTAAATTTTTTGAAACCTTTTGAGAAGTTTGAAGCGTTAGGCGGTCATAAGGGAGCTGCTGGCTTTACGGTAGCTAAAGAAAATCTCGAAGAATTTGATAAATTTGTCTTTCGTCATGGCAGGGAAATTGAATGGAACAGACCGGAAGCAAACCTGATTCCAATTACAGAAGAAGAAATTACGATTGAAAATATTCAAAGTCTCGATGCACTGAGACCTTTTGGAAAGACGTTTGAAGCTCCAAAATTTGTTTTAAAAAATCCCAGAATCACTTCGGTATTTGACCTGTCGAATGGGAAGCACCGCAAGTTTACGCTTGCCGGCGGAGCAACTGCTCTGCATTTTAACCAGACTTCACAGGACATGCAGGCATCGGTTTTATCCATTAAGGAAATTCATGGAACCCTCGAAATCAGTGAGTATCAGAATCGTAAAACTCCTGGAATGATTATCGATGAAATTGTGTACTTCTGATCTATAAAGTGGTATAAATATTTGTCTGCTTTTTTCTGATTGATGCCTATGAATTGAAATTCAGATCAATCAATCATGCAGAATTCTGATTCAAAAGACCATCGTCAGGATAATTGATCACCATAAATGATAGTTTTTTGAATATCTCAGGATTAAACCGATAGAAGTACCCTTTATAAATACAATCAAGATGAAACAAGGAGAATTTATTCATGATCGATTTAAAAGACTATATTGCCAGCATTCCTGACTTTCCAAAAAAAGGCATCATTTTCAGAGACATTACTCCAATTATGCTTGAACCAGAAGCCTTTAAGGAAGTGACTGCCCGTATTGCTGAGTTTGCCAAAGAAATAGGTGCTGATTTGGTGATTGGACCAGAAAGCCGCGGATTCCTTTTTGGCGTTCCAGCCGCAATTGAAGCAAATCTTCCATTTGCTCCAGTACGCAAACCCGGAAAACTTCCAAGAGAAACCATTTCTCAGTCCTTTACCCTTGAATACGGGACTGATACTTTAGAAATGCATAAGGATGCAGTCAAGCCAGGCCAGAAGGTCCTGATTGTGGATGATCTGCTTGCAACTGGCGGAACAGTAGAAGCGGCTGAAAAAATGGTTGAACGTCTTGGTGGAAGTGTTGCCGGGTATGCTTTTGTGATCGAACTGGATGATCTTAAGGGTCGTGATCGTTTAAGCAAAGACGTACCTGTTCTTGCGCTGACACATTACGAAGGTGAGTAAACGACTATTAACTATAGTCTGATAACTAAAACCTAAAATCAAACATCTGCTATAGAAGAATGCTTTGTTCTTAAGAGAAAAAAGAAAAGCCTTTAGATCCTGCATGCATCAGTGGGATCTGAAGGCTTTCTCTATTCCTGATTTTGTCGATTTGTTGAAAGTAACCTTTTGAAATTTGCACGGGCTTAGATCCTCCGGTTCCAGTCGATATTCTGTATTCGACTAGAACTGGAGGATTTTATGCATAATTATCTGTTTTCCAAATCCCGTGAACTGAATCAGGAACAGTGGATGAACCTGGTTGATCAATACCAGGTGTCAGGTCTGACTCAGGCTGGCTTCTGCGTCCAAAACGGCCTGGCTTTATCCACCTTCCAGTACTGGCGCAGAAAAGCTGCCGCCGTATCGCCTGCTTCAGCGGCTCTTGAATTCGTAGAAATTGACAGGACGGTCTTCCTGGATTTGGAAGGATCAGACGAGAGTCCAAAGCCGGTGATTGAAATCACTGACAGCGACCGAACGATCCGT
>NZ_MPJW01000022.1 GCF_001945525.1 Ileibacterium valens | reverse complement strand
CAAAAGGCGGAAATCTTCCGTTTCCGACTTTCCTGAGAGGAAAGCTGGAGCACAGAGAAGATTTCCGCCTTTGATGGTATTCAGGGATAACCGGGAATAAAAGCCCGTGCAAATTTCAAAAGGTTACTTTCGATTGAGCATTTCATGAATTGCTCAACATCAGACATGGATGTGAATAGTATTTGGATTCATAATGTTCGAACCCATCATGGCTGGTAAGAGCATTAAAATATCTGAGTCTGAACCAGTGAGTTTGCCATCAGCTTTTCAAAGCGAAAGAAAAAGCGAATTCACCATTTTCATGCCATAGTGGATCTGTGAATCCGTGATAGAATGTTTCAATGTTTACAGATCCTGTTTGGACCCAGTCTGAGGACTGAAGGCAGGACTCTATGAAAGGGGATTAGCCAATGTTTCTTAAAAAGATTGAGCTTTCCGGTTTTAAATCCTTTGCGGATAAGACGGTGATTTCTTTTGAAAATGGAGTCACGGGAATTGTTGGACCCAATGGATGCGGAAAAAGCAATCTGACCGATGCGATTCGCTGGGTGCTGGGAGAACAATCCGGAAAATCACTGAGAACCGGTTCGAGTATGTCGGATATTGTATTTTCAGGTTCAGAAAGCCGAAAACCCGTTGGAATTGCGAGGGTGACCCTCGTCTTTGATAATGAACAAAAAATATTTGACTCGCCCTTTGAGGAAATCGAAATTACCCGGGAAATCAAACGCTCGAGTGGAGAGAGCAGCTTCTACTTGAATAAAACGCCCTGCAGATTAAAGGACATAGCAGATCTGGTCATGGATACAGGCCTTGGTCGGGATTCACTTTCCATTATTTCTCAGGGAAATATATCTTCTTTTGCGGATGCAAGACCAGAAGAAAGAAGACTCTTATTTGAAGAAGCAGCTGGAGTGGCGAAGTATAAAAAGCGCAAGAAGACCTCTTTGGCCAAGTTAGAAAACGTTCATGCCAATCTTGAACGCGTGCAGGATCATATTGACCATCTGAATGAACAGCTTGAAACACTCCGGGAACAGGCTCAAAAAGCCAGGCAGTATAAAACCTGGAAAGAAGAGCTTTCGGGTATTGAAATTGCTTTGCTTGCCAGACAGATATCGGCCTGTGAAGAATCCCTGAAAAAATGCACTGCCAGACTTGAACAGAATCAGCTGGATGAATCGAGTGCCAAAGTCAGACTCAATCAGCAGGAAGACCAGCTTGAACAATTAAGAAAACAGATTTTTGAACTCGATCAACAGCTGTCGATGGATCAGAACACCTATACAAAAACGCTAGAGGAATCCTACGCCTTACAAAGACGAAAAGTGGAGCAGGATGAAAAGCGTAAATATGCCATCGACCATGCCGATGATGCCACACGGATTGCTTCCTTAAAGGAAATGTTAACGGAAGCAGAATTTGAAATGAAGGATCGAAGCAGCCGGCTATCCGAAATGAGAGATCGACTCACACAGACGGATGCCCAAATCAGGCAGCTGGAACATGCGATGCATCAGGCTCAAATGGATTTATCCTCCAATCAGAACCATTTAAACTCGCTTCAATCTCGAAAGATGGTTTTAGAAAATCGACTGGCCGCTCCGTATGCTCACCAGCAGGGAGTACAGGCTGTATTAAAGGCCAGAGCTTCTTTGCAGGGAATCGAAGGAGCCATTGGGGATCTGCTTCGCAGTGATGTTGAATATGCGGCAATGCTTTCAGCGGCCTTAGGAGGAGCATCTGAACAGATTGCAACCAGAGATGACCGCTGTGCAAGATTGGCCATCGAATTCTTAAAGCGTTCAAGAGCAGGCAGAGCTACCTTTCTGCCATTAAGCGTATGCAAAAACAGGTCTCTGTTTCCTGATCAGCAGATCATAGCAGATCATGCCGAGGGGATTTTAGGAAGAGCGGTTGATTTTGTTTCCTGTGATCAGAAGTATGGTATTTTAGCTTCTCATCTTTTAGGGAATATTCTGGTGGCAGATCATCTTAAAAACGCGACTGAAGCGGCAAAAACGCTGAAATATAAAGTAAAAATTGTCACTTTGGATGGAGACGTGGTCCATGCGGGTGGTTCCATGTCCGGTGGAAGCCGAAAATCATCCAACAATGCGGCTATGCTGAAAAGAGATCTTGAAGAAGTCAAAACATCCATTGAAAAAGGAACAAAGAAGATTCAGGAAATTACGTCCAGCATCAGTGATCTTTCGAGTAAAAATAACCGGCTGTCAGAAAATCGGATCCAGTTAAGAATCGATTATGAAAAGCTGGAAAATATCTATCGGCTCAAAAAGGAAAAGGTTGACGATCTGCAGGCGCAGCTTTCTTCCTTGAATGCGTATGCCAATACAGGTTCTTCTGTGATTGAAGAAGATTCTTTAGTCGCTCAGATTTCTGAGATCCATGCCCGTCTCGATGATTTGAACTCCATGATCCAGGTTTCAAGAACATCAAGAAGCGAACTTGCTTCTCAGGCGGATTCGCTTGAAGGAGAAATCAGACAGCTTCGGCGGACTCTGTCTTCTCTATCTTCTGAAATTCATTCAGATGAACTGGAAAAGGCAAGAACGGAAACTCGCATGGAACAGGCTTTAATGCGTCTGAATACGGATTATTCCTTAACATTTGAAGCCGCTTCTGAATACACCTGTGAGTTAGCAGAAAAGGAAGCCAATTCAAGAGTCAAAAAGCTGAGAAGTCAGATTGCTTCTCTAGGCGATGTCAATCTTTCCGCGCCCGCTCAATATGATGAAGTCAGCGCGCAGTCCGAGTTCTTTGAATCTCAGAAAGAAGAACTCGAAGCGGCTTCTTCAAAACTGCTTGATGCGATAGACGAGATGGATCAGAGCATGATCGTTCAGTTTACAGAGATGTTCAATAAGATCAATGCTCAGCTTGATGGCATCTTCAAGGCGATGTTTGGCGGAGGAAGAGCTTCTTTATCGATGACCGATCCGGAGAATATTCTTGAAACCGGAATTGATATTGATGTGCAGCCGCCAGGAAAAACAGTCAAGAATATTCAGACCTTCTCGGGTGGAGAAAAAGCTTTAATTGCGATATCCGTATTGTTTGCTATATTAAAAGCCAGAACGATGCCTTTATGTATCTTTGATGAAGCGGAAGCCGCTCTTGATCAGGCGAATGTTGAACGCTTTGCAAGATACATCAGCCGCTTTAAGGATCAGTCTCAATTTATCGTCGTAACTCACCGTCCTGGAACAATGGCTCAGTGCGATACGCTTTATGGAGTAACCATGCAAAAAGATGGTGTTTCCAGAGTTCTGAAGGTACTGCTCAAAGATGCGGCGAAAATGAGTCAGTCCAATAGTCAGTCTTCCTGATCATTGTTCTGAAGATCAAAGATTTCTTCGATTACAGACAGAGACATTTCGAATAGAGATCATATTGATAAAAATGTTATGAATAAAGAAATTGAAGATTGAAGAATATGACTGCCAGGAAACCATAGGCAAAGAGGTAAAACATGGCCTTTTTTGAAAAGATTAAACAAACATTTAAGAAAAACAAAGATAAAGATACTTATCTTTCGGGCCTTTCAAAAAGCCGAAAGACTTTTGGCGAAAAGATTCGGACCCTCTCCAACAACTTCCGTGGAATCAATGAAGAACTTTTAGAAGAAATCATGGTGATTCTGCTTGAAAGCGATATGGGTTATGCAACAGCTCAGAAAGTGGTTGATGAATTTGAAGCCCGATCCAAGGAATTAAAGGATTTTGATTCAATGGAGGATTATCTGATTAATATCCTTTATGACTTCTATAATCCTTCAAAAGACGAACCCATTCATTTCAATGAAGAGGGGCCAACAGTCATTTTGATGGTTGGAGTCAACGGAAGCGGAAAAACAACCACTTCCGCAAAACTCATTTCCTATTTCAGAGAACAGGGAAAAAATCCGGCAGTCGCTGCAGCAGATACATTTCGCGCCGGTGCGGTCAGCCAGATTGAAGAGTGGGCCAAGCGATTGGATGCACCATGCATTGCCGGCAAGGAAAAACAGGATCCAGCCAGTGTTGTGGTCGATGCCTGCCGTTATGTCAAGGAAAATGGAAATGAGATTCTAATCTGTGATACAGCAGGCCGCCTGCAGAACAAAACCAATCTGATGCGCGAGCTTGAAAAGATCGGCCGGGTGGCAGGCCGTGAAATTGATGGCGCTCCGCATGAAACCTGGCTGGTTCTTGATGGAACGACTGGTCAGAATGGAATTTCGCAGGCCAAAGAATTCATGGAAGTCACTCCAGTTTCAGGAATCATTCTCACGAAGATGGATGGAACAGCCCGCGGCGGAGTCGTGATGGCTATTCGTGAACAGCTCGATTTGCCAGTCCGCTTTATTGGTCTGGGTGAAAAACCGGAAGATCTTAAAGAATTTGATATTAATTCCTATCTGATGGGAATTATCAAGGGCTTTGATGAATAAAACCCTTCCTTCAGGCCGGGCTGCCATGGATGAACGTCTGAGAGCCAATGATCTCTTTGACGTTTATGGATCCTTGCTCACAAAAAGACAGCAGGAGATTCTTACCCTGTATGTTCTTGACGATCTCTCGCTTTCTGAAATTCAGGAAGAGCTGCAAATTAGCCGGGCTGCGATTTCTGAGGCGATTCGAAAAGGCATTGCTTCCATGGAACAGATGGAAAGAAGCATTGGATTTATCGCTAAACGGGATGCCATCATGAATCTTTTTGAGATGGATGAATCCTCGTTAAAAAAAATTCGTACCATCTACTTTGAAGAAAACACTCAGGATGAATTAATCAGGTTCTCTGAAAACTAAAGTTCTGTACAAAAAACAGGTACTTTAACAAGGACTTAGAAGAAGTCAGACATAAGAGAAAAACAAACCATATGATTTGAAGTGTGTTGATGGATGAATCTATAAGCTTTCATGTTTCAGCTTCATAATCGATCATCCAATGACAATAAACAAAGTATTGAAATGTTCAGAATCCAAGGTCTGCCAGACCACTTGAGATTCTGGACATTTTTTCATTCAGAAGGATGAGCGGATTCCACAGAAAGTGAGTCATATTTGAGTGGTTTATCGTTGGACGTTTACAATAGGGAGTAGATGACGCAGGAAACGATTGATATCTGGATGATATCGTTTTTTGCGGAAAGGAAGAATGAGAAATTATGGATCTTTTAAAGAAGACAATTGAAGAAGAAGGAGTTGTTCTTTCACCATCTGTTTTAAAAGTTGACGGTTTTCTAAACCATAAAATCGATCCAATCCTGCTTGATGAGATTGGAAAAGAATTTGCAGGAGCATTCAGGAATCTTGGAATTACCAAGGTTCTGACTATAGAAAGTGGAGGGATTGTACCTGCCTTTACCACCGCGCTCTATTTAAACGTGCCGGTTGTTTTTGCAAAGAAGGCTGAACCAAGTACGATGCGAAACCCAAAAACGTGTCGTGTTCATTCCTTTACAAAAAATACCGACTATACCATCTGCATCGAGCAAAATACAATTCATGAAGGAGATCGCGTTTTATTTATCGATGATTTTCTGGCCAATGGACAGGCTTATCTGGGTATCAAGAAACTGGTTGAAGACTGTCATGCCAGACTGGTTGCTTCTGGATTCTGTATTGAAAAAGCATGGCAGCCCGGACATTCCATTTTAAAACAGGATGGATTTCCTTTTAAGGTGCTTGCCTCCATCAGGCACATGTCTCCCGAAGAAGGCATATCCTGGAATTATGACACTGCTGAAACTGAATAAAGATTAGAAATACCATTTATAATAGACGTAAGAATCTTAATAAATAGGATGTCTCAATAACATAAACAATCAGGCGCCAGTGAAGACGCCGATTGGATGAAAAGAGAGGACAATTATGAGTTATGTAAAAAGCGCTGTGATGGTACCTCATCCGCCACTGATTCTTCCTCGAATCGGAAAGGGTGAAGAAAAGCACATTCAGGAAATTATTGATGCCTATAAACAGGCAGCCAAAACAATCGTTGACGAAAAACCAGATACCGTGATCATCATCTCACCTCATGCTCCAAGTTATTACGATTACATGCAGTTATCTTCAGGGAAATCTGGAAAAGGCAGCATGGCTCAGTTCGGGAATTATGAAGAGCAGTTTGAAATTCAATATGATACTCAAATGGTTGACGAAATCAGCAGGCTGGCTGATGAAGCGGGAATTCCTGCGGGAACTCTGGGCCAGCAGGATGGAACACTGGATCATGGAACAATGGTTCCGCTCTATTTTCTAAAAGATCTTCCCGAAAATACGAAGTTTATTCGAATTGGTGTTGCCGGTATCGATAACCGAATGCATTACATGCTTGGACAGCTGATCGCCAGAGCGGCAAAGGATCTGGGGCGAAAAGTTGCAATTGTCGCCAGTGGAGATCTTTCCCATTGTCAGAAAGCAGGAACGCATTATGGCTATAAAGAATGCGGACCTGCCTACGACAAAAAAATCATGGATATCATGTCCAGAGCCGCTTTTGACGAGCTTTTGCAGATCAGTGAACAGGAAGCTCAGGATGCAATGGTTTGTGGACAGAAACCTTTCTGTGTTATGGCTGGAGCTCTGGATGGCTTAAAGCCGGAAACAAAATCTCTGGCTCACTCTGCATTTTTTGGCGTTGGTTATGGAGTGATTACCTACAACGATTTAAATCCGGATGCTTCCCGAGATTTTGGAAGACAGGCTCAGGAACAATTAAATGAGGAAACCAGAAAACGGATGGAAAAAGAAGATCCATGGGTTGCGTTAGCCAGAAAGGCCATCAATGCGGCGATTCTTGAACAGGAAATTCTTGAAGTGCCTGCAGATCTTCCTGAAGAACTCTTAAATACACAGGCTGGAGCGTTTGTCAGCATTCATGAAGATGGAGCTCTGCGCGGATGCATTGGAACGACTGAACCAACCAGAGACTCACTTGCAAAGGAAATTATCTTCAATGCAATTGCGGCTTCAACCAGGGATCCGCGTTTTCCGGCCATCGCTCCTTATGAGCTGAATAATCTTGAAATCAATGTGGATGTCTTAAATAAAGCCGAGCCAATCCACTCAATAGATGACTTAGATGTGAAAAAATATGGAGTAATCGTGACAAAAGATGATCATAGAGGTTTATTGCTTCCTGATCTTGAAGGAGTCGACACGGTTGAAAAGCAGCTTTCGATTGCCAAACAGAAAGCTGGGCTGTCTCCAGATGAACCAGACTGCGTGATTGAGCGCTTTGAGGTGGTGCGTCATCGATGAGCGAAAAATGTGATATCTGTTTCAGAGGCTGTACGTTAGAAGAAGGACGAAACGGTTACTGCAAAGTGCGGACCATTAAGGATGGCAAAAATGTATCCAGATCCTATGGACTGATCTCTTCTGCGGCTCTTGATCCAATCGAAAAAAAGCCGCTCGCACTGTTTGAACCTGGAAGCTATATCCTTTCAGTCGGATCCTATGGCTGCAATTTATCCTGTCCCTTCTGTCAGAACCATGAGATTTCTCAAAACGACCTGTACTCTTCCTGTGAAAGAGTCAGCGCTCAGGAACTGGTCCGCCAGGCCTTGCGTTTAAAAGCCTACGACAACATCGGAATTGCTTTTACGTATAATGAGCCGCTGATTAACTACGAATTCATACGCGATACCTTTGAATTATGCAAAGAGCATGATCTGAAAACGGTACTGATTACCAGCGGAGCCGTCAATGATTGTGTTCTCGATGAAGTGCTGCCATTAACGGATGCCTGGAATATCGATCTGAAATCCTTTACCGAAAAAGGATATAAGGATCTAAAAGGTGATCTTGAATCGGTGAAAAACTGCATCGTTCGAGCTTCCAGGGTTTCTCATGTTGAAATCACCACTCTGGTGGTTCCAGGAAGAAATGATTCAGCAAAAGAGATGGAAGAAGAAGCTAAATGGATTGCTTCAATCAATCCGGATATACCTCTTCACATCACTCGTTACTTTCCAAGATGGAAGGAAAAAGAAGAACCGACGGATATTGATAAATTGAAGGAACTTGAAGAGATCGCAAAAAAGTACCTCAACCATGTCTTCCTTGGCAATATCTGACAGATTATCTTTGCCTGTTACAAAATGTGAATTTATGAATTAAATGTTTTGCGAAAGAAGGAATTCAAATGGATAAGAATCTATTTACCCGCAGATCAATTCGAAAATATACAGACCAGCCGGTACCAAAAGCAATGATTGAAGACATTCTGAAGGCAGCTATGGCCGCTCCAACTGCAGTTAATGATAAGCAGTGGCTGTTTTATGTGGTTGAAAACTCTGAACTGAAAAAACAGCTTGCAGACTCTTCACCTTATTCAAAATTTGCAGCCGAAGCACCAGTCATCATTGTTCTTGGATACAATGAAACCGAAGGAAATGCTCCCGAATTCTGCCAGATCAATATGGCCTTAGTCAGTGAAAATCTGATGGTTGAAGCTGAAAACCTGGGGCTTGGAACAGTTATGCTTGGTGTAGCGCCTCATGAAGACCGGATGGAATGCATCGAAAAGATTCTGAATATGAAAAATGGTGAACGGGCTTTTGCGATGTTTCCAATTGGCTATCCAGATCAAAGACCAGCGGACAAACACAAAGCAGATATGAGCCGTGTGTTCTGGATGTAGATTTGATTCAGGTAAAGCGAATTAATTCTCTTTTGCCAGTAAACCGAAAGACAGCTTTAATGCATCCTGAGCTTTCCTAATGAACAGACCTGAACGGATCATTTCATAGATGATTGGTACAGGTCTGATTTTTGTTCACAAAATGTAATAACAATTAGACAAAATATACTTTCAGTGTTCTGAAAGCGCTTGAAATAGGCTAGAATAGAAACTGTTAATATTTGAGAGGTAAATATTTAATGACAAATAAAGTTTGTATCGTTACAGGAGGAACCCGTGGAATCGGTCTTTCTACTGTCAAAGCCTTTCTTGAGGAAGGTTATCAGGTTGTTCTTTATGGAAGCCGTGAAGAAACCGTAACAAAAGCATTGAACGAATTGAATTCAGAAAAGGTCGAAGGAAAATGGACTTCATTGGTTGATGAAGAAGCCATTAAAAAAGACTTTGCAGAAATTAAGGAAAAATACGGCTCGCTCGATGTCTTAATCAACAATGCCGGTCTTTCTGAATCCACGCCATTTGATAAGTATACAAAAGATCTCTTTGAGAAAGTTATGTCCCTGAATGTGACCGCTCCATATGTCTGCTCTCAGGCTGCAGCTATGATCATGAAAGAACAGGGTCAAGGAGTTATTTTGAATACTTCAAGCATGGTCAGCCGCAATGGCCAGCCTTCAGGTCTTGCTTATCCAGTGTCCAAATTTGCAATTAATGGTATGACCATCTCACTTTCAAGAGAGCTCGGTAAATACAATATCCGCGTAAATGCAGTTGCCCCCGGTATTACGATGACTGATATGGTCAAGGCTTTGCCAGAACAGATGATTGGCCCAATGATTCAGGCCATTCCTATGAAGAGGATCGGAGAACCTGAAGATATTGCCAAAGCCTTTGTCTTCCTGGCTTCAGACAATGCTTCTTATATTACTGGTGCCATTCTTCCCGTTGATGGGGCTATGGCAGTTTAGTTTCTAAAACAGTCCACCACAGCAGATCTTAACTGGCGGTATGATCCACCTCATTTCGCTCAGGGAGAAAGACCTGAAAAGAGCATTCGGAAAATCCGGATGCTTTTTATTTCGATTTTTTTAAATTTGAGACCTAGAGCTAAAAACGATAAAGAATACTATGCAGCAGAGTTCGCTTACATTTTGTATGAAAGAATTAACAGGCAGACGAATACAGAAAATAATTCATTAAAGATACGATAAAGCTGGTTGGAAGAAAGTGACTGTGGTAGAGATAATATGGATTAGTTAAAGCTAACTATAGAAATAAACGATTGAAAACATGGATGCTTTCGATCCATTTATATAACAATCAGACAATAATATTAGAACTTTGGAGGTATTTTTATGTTTAACGCGCAGGTCTGGCAGGGAATTCTGATTCCATTTGCCGGGACGGTGCTGGGTTCAGCCTTTGTCTTCTTTATGAAAGGCAAAATGAAGCCCTCGCTTCGCCGTTCAATGAGCGCATTTGCAGCCGGGGTCATGGTGGCGGCAAGTATTTGGTCCCTGCTTATTCCCGCTATGGAAGAAAGTGAACATCTTGGCTCACTTGCTTTTTTACCAGCGGCTGTAGGCTTTTGGATTGGGATTTTACTTCTTCTTTTAATGGATATGACCATTCCTCATATTCATCCGGAAAATAATGTCCGCGAAGGAAGAAAGACAAAGAAAAAGTTCAGCGATACGTTGATGCTCATGTTTGCGGTCACATTACATAACTTTCCTGAAGGAATGTCTGTAGGGGTGGTTTATGCTGGAATGATGATGAATGAACCCAGCCTGAGTGCGGCTGGGGCGCTGGGTTTAGCCATCGGAATTTCCTTGCAGAATGTTCCAGAAGGGGCAATCATTTCCATGCCGTTAAGGTCGCACGGCTATTCGAAAACAAAAGCATTTATCTATGGATCACTTTCTGGAATTGTTGAACCGATCGGAGCGATTCTGACGATTCTGATGGGAAAGTACATTGTTCCAATTCTGCCTTATATGTTAGGCTTTGCGGCTGGAGCAATGATGTATGTTGTTGTCGAAGAACTGCTGCCAGATGCGGCAAGCGGTGAGCATTCCAATACAGGAACATTGATTTTTGCACTTGGATTTACACTGATGATGGCTTTAGATGTCGTTTTTGGATAACAAATCTTAAGGAATTCGATATGGAGATTTATCCAATCTCAGACCTTATGACTGCCAGAAAAGTTTAGAAAGACGGATTTTTAAGGATCTCATCCTTTTGGATCCGTCTTTTTTGCGTATTTTAAATATTTTTTCCTATTTCTTTTTGAAGAAAACAGGAAGCTTCTAAAGATTTTCTGATGTTTATAAACGAGGGAAAAAGGTTTCCTTATGCTTTTTGAAGGTTTGTTTTTCTTTAAGAATTTGCCTGTAAACTGAAATCAATCAGAAAAAAACGAAGGAGAAAACATGAACCAGAATCTAGAAAATGCGATCGTTCTTCAGGATGGTCTGTTTTATGACCCAGATCTTGAAGAAATTGTCTTTAATGAAAAGAAACTGCCCCTGACCTTTTCACAGCAGAAAGTTGTACGAACCCTCCTGGATCAAAAAGGAGCGGTTGTTAACCGAAAAGCTCTGATGCAGGAATTATGGCAGACAGATACCTATATTTCTGAAGGCAGTTTGACTACCTGTGTTTCCAGACTCAGAAGCAGACTGAAAAATTTAGGAATGCCAGATCCTATTCGGACAAAAAAGGGAATTGGCTATTATATTCCATAGGTAAGTTAAATGAAGCATCAGGTATAGTCCGGCAGCCGGAATCTGATTTACTAAATACAAGAACAATATGAAACATCGAATAAATATACAGACGGGTGGATAATTACCATCCGTCTGTATTGGCATTTGTCACTGAATCGTTGATAATTAAATTAAAGCATCGAACCATTTATCTTGTATCTTGCGAAAACTGGATGAATAATGGTCAAAATACAATGAATAAAATCATTTGAAAATGGAGGAAAGAAAATTGCAGTTCAAAATCTAACATTATATTGCGAATCTGCCATTTTCCTGAGATAGTAACATGCGATTATTTATCCTATTCTCTACAAGAAGACCCCCGCTTCTAAGCAAGCGAAAGCGGGGGATGAATTGCCTGATTGATCTATAAAATAAGATGTAAGTTTAGTATTATGCTTTAGTAGATATCTAACCAGGGTAAAGAACAATGAACAAAGCTTACAAATTCAGAATCTATCCAGATAAAGAACAAGAAATTCTCTTTGCGAAAACCTTCGGCTGTGTGCGGTTGGTTTACAACTATTACCT
>NZ_MPJW01000174.1 GCF_001945525.1 Ileibacterium valens | reverse complement strand
CGAGAGAACATGTCTTCAGATGCAGGACATGAGATTATGGTCAGCCGGAGCATTCAGGCGGAAGGAACCTTCGGAGATCTTAAAGAAAACTACAGATACAGCCGATTGAGACGCCGGGGACTGGAAAACGTAAAATTTGAGGTGCTTATTGTGGCCATGGGACACAATATCAGAAAATTAAACAACAGAAATCGGATGAGTTGCCCAGAACTCGAACGTTATGGAAAATTAAAGGAGCAGAAAAGCGAAATCTGAAAAAGATTATAAACAGTCTTTTTGATTTTTGGCTCTTTTCAGTGCGTTCAAAAATTGACTTGAGCGGAAAAACACATCATAAAACAGGATTGAATCAGATAAAAAGCATAGAAAAAGGGGCTGTAAATCTCGCTGATGAAAAATCAGTCGAAATTTAACAGCCCCTTTAAAACGTTACAGAGTGATTTATTAGAAATGGATTGAAAAAATCTAGGATATTGTCAATATTTTTAAAGTTAGAACTTGTCTGAGTAAGCGATTTCAGATCTGTTTACCGATTAAAAACAATAAGAGAATGGAGGGTAAATCGTGGTGCTTTATTTAAAGGAGGTACCGCGGTAAAGAAACAGAGTTGAAATATAAGACTGCAAAAATCGATAAATTATGTTTACGATTCATGAACAGAATTGGATTTTAAATTAAATCACGAAAATCACACAGAAACCCTTGATTGAGATAAATATCCTTTATATAAAGGATGTCAATTAAAAAGCTTCGCTTAATTTCTTAAGAATTTCTTAAGAAAATCGAATGAACAGTTTGTTTTTCCTGTTTTGCTTTGATAAGCTCAACGACGTCAAAACAAGGAGGAACAAAAAATGAAAATGACAAAACGTGCTAGACTTTCAATCGCCGCTTTAACATGTGCTGTATCCTTCCTGAATGCTGCGCCTGTAATGGCTGCAGAAAAAACTGACAATGCTCAGAAAACAGCCGCTGGAAGTTATGTTTCCGGCTTAAGCGAAAAGAACAAAACTGAAAATAATGATCTGAGCTCAAAAACCGGAATCGTCAAAGAAGGCGATAAGACTTATTACCTGAATCAGTTTGGGGAAAAGGAAACCGGACTTAAAGAAGAAAACGGAAAAAAATACTTTTTTAATAATGATGGAACAATGGCAAGCGGATTTGTTGAAGTAAACGGATCTACTTACTACTTCTCCAGACAGAATGGCGAAATGCTTAATGGAAAAATTGATCTGGATGGCAAAAGCTATTATCTGCAGGAAGATGGAGAACTGATTACTGGCTGGAAAACTGAAAATGGTCAGAAAAAGTACTATGAAGAAAATGGTGCAGCGGTCAAAAACGCTGAAAAAACAATTAATGGAAAACGATATGCGTTTGATGAGCAGGGAGTGATGCTCACAAACTCCAGCAAGAATGGATATGATTATGGTCAGGACGGCGTAGGAACTCCAAATAAATCCGCCTATCAGAAGATTGCAGATGCAGCTCTTGCTCAGGTAGGAGTCATGCAGGACTGTACCATGCTGGTAACGAATTCACTTCGGGCAGTGGGAATCAATTTTCATGGCTGGCCAGAAGAATACCTTTCTTTAGGACCTACCACGAATAATCCTGTACCAGGAGATATCATCGTTTATTCCGGCCATGTTGCAATTTATATCGGAGATGGTAAAGCTGTGCATGGTGGATTCATGGGGAATCAGACAAAAATCTGGACTGTGGAATGTACAAATCCATTCATCGCCTTTGTTCATCCTACTCTTCCGTAAACTACGATTTATATGTAGAACTCATTGAGAACTAAGGAAGGTTCATGATTAATAATTACGATTGAAAACAGAAAGCAAATACATCTGGGGCTCCAAAGCCCTTTTTTTTTATGTTTTGATATTCTGTTAAGAAAATCAGAATTCGAATGTGAACTGAAGAATTGCCAAGAAGATCCATTGGTATAAAGAATCTAAATTAAGATATAAAGATTTTATAAAAAATATTTGCATTTTGAGTAGACTTTTTAAATCAATCTGGTATTATGAATCCAGGAAGTCAAGCAGCAGATTTCCTTAACACAAATAATAATTTTTCCTTTCTTTTTTCTCTAGTAAAAACCCGGGGCAGCAACCGGGTTTTTATTTTGCATATTTTTTTAAAGTCAGGCCTGCCCGGTCTGGCTAATTTTTTTTGTTTATTGAAAGATGAACTGATTTGACCTGAAAAAATATAAGAAATAGGCTTTGAAAAAAGAAAGTGAACGAAATTGAGCTGTTTTTCGGGTTAAATTTGGTTGTTCTGGATTGTTAGTGTTCCTGAGAATGGATCGGATTGATCATGTGATATATTTGAATCAGAAAAGAGAACAAAAGTTCAACTAAGGAAAGTGCAGCAATTCTTACAGTTGGTTTTCAGATTTCTTTTCTTAAATTTTCCTCTTTCAAATATTACAACAGGGAAAAGGCTTCTGTGTATGGCGTCACAGAGGCCTTTTTCCTGTTTTCAGAGTGGTGAGTCTTATTAACTCAAAATGAGCTTCTTAATAAAGAATTAATAAACAAAATTCATCCTCATTAAACACTGGTAAAGGGGATCTTCTGGAAACTCTGTAAAAATCCAATGTTTTATCTTGGGAGGAATTGATGAAAGGATGTGTTTTTAAGCTCTTTTTGATAGAGTGATCTCATGCGAGAATTTGAATATGAAGGGTCTGAACCTTCCAACAAAACTGATAAAGAATCAGACTCTGCAGCTAAAAAAGTATCAACAAGTGAAAATGATTCCGTAAATGATACAAAGCCGCAATCTACTGATGAGATCGTAAATAACAAGATTCTGGATGAGTTTACGAATAGAAATGATAAAACGCACAAATTAAAACGTTCAGAAAGAATTTCGAATGCCAGACCCGGAAGTATCAGCGCGGATCTGAATCAAACCAAAAAGAAAAGTTCATCGAATTCAAGTCATCAGACGGATTCAATTACGGAGAATATCACCACAAAGATTCTCATGTTTAGAGAACAATTATCACGTGTCAGTAAAAATAACGAAGAGAAGCCATCAAAAAAGAAAAAACGAAAGCTTCCGTTCAGACTGACATATAAAGGCTGGATTTTAGTCGTATCTGTGATTGGCTTTTTATGCCTTGGGTTTTATCTCTTTTTTTCCAGACCCACTCCAATTGATCGTCTTTCGCTGACATATCTGGATAATCTCTCAAAAGATTCTCTCGGAGTGGAACTTCAATCGACTTTTGCGGACACCTACCAGATTTCCGATTATACGTTATATGGAGAAACGCTCAGTCTTTATAACAGTCGATATCAGAATGGAATCCGGGATGATTTATATGGAAGAAATGTTTTACTTCGAAATATCGAAACTGGCGATCAACTGACATATACTTTTGCCGGAGCGGCAGACAGCGGCATTCCGTTAGGAGAGCTTGATGCCGGCGTTTATGAAGTTTATGTTTATGATGGATTTACACCCAAACGTGTAAAGATGGCAGACGAATTTCATGCCGATCCTTTTACTACAATTCGACGTGATAAAACAGTCAGCACGGTAAATATGGATGCTTCAAAAGAAACGCTTAAGAAGTTCGGAATAGAAACAGATGAGAATTATCTTTATCTGACAGTCACTTCTTCACTTCCAAAAGTGAAGATAATTGACGTGATGATCGATCCATCGGGTCTGCTGAAATATGAACTCAGTTCCATGGTCGAAGAAGGTTACATTTCAGAAGGATTTAATGAAGCTGAACAAAGCTATGAATTTGCCAAACAGATTCAGCTTTATCTAGAAGAAGCTGGTCTTCGTGTCGAAATCAGTCGGGATAAAGATGAGCCAGTCAGCTACTATGGAGTCAATTCGCGAGTCGGAAAAGGGTATACCAAGCAGGCAAAGGTATTCCTTGGACTGGGCATGGATGAATCGGACAATCCGCTTCCATATATATTGACATCTCCTTTCTCGAATGGATTTTTAGCCAATTCCATATCTCATTGTCTGATGGAAAATGGGATCGAGCTTCAATATATTCCTGATGCGCCTGATCGTCTGGATTATGGAGTCGCCTATGATACCTATCAGGTCAGTGCGGATTACGAAGTTCTTCCATATACACTGTATCCGCAGTTACGTGAAACTGGCGGAAAAGTAACTTATGCCGGATTGAGTGCAGGTACGGAGAATAATGCGAATTTCTCAACCAATCCAGGAATGTATGGAATTGAGTTTTTGTATGCTTCAACGGACTCTCCATCGTCCCAGGCTTATTTCGTTCAGAACCGGGATCTGATGGCTAAGTCCATTGCTCAGGGGATTATTGAATATTTCAATATTCCTCAAACTCAGGAATCAACTGAACAATGAATCTGATTTTTAATCCATCTGGATATTTGGATTATGCATCGGTTGAATAAATTTAGATTGTGAACAATCAGGAAAGGAGATTTAAGATGCTGCTGCAGCTGTCGAATATTTCAAAATCTTTTGGAGCGCAGGATGTGCTGACTTCAGCGACCCTGACTGTTCGTTCCAATGAAAAAATAGCACTTGTCGGACGAAATGGCTCCGGTAAGACAACCTTACTGAAAATGATCACTTCGGAAGAAGAGCCGGATCAAGGAGATGTTTTTAAGAGTGATTCGCTCAGAGTGGGTTATCTTGCTCAGATAGCCTTTTCAAGTGAAGATCGTACCGTTTATGAAGAATTGCTTGATGAATTCAGAGATGTGATCAGTCTTGAAAAAAAGCTTGAAGAGCAGGCTGCGCTTTTAGCAGTCGATTCTTCTGAGCAGCAGCTGGATCGATATGAACGGTTGCAAAATGAGTTCGAAAGCCGTGGTGGATACGACTATGAACATGAGCTGCGATCAGTCTTCATGAACTCCGGTTTTGAAGAAAGAGAGCTCAAAAAGAAAATTTCTGAATTTTCAAGTGGTCAGAGAACGAGGATTGCCCTTGTTAAGCTACTTCTATCCAAACCGGATCTTCTGCTTTTAGATGAACCGACAAACCATTTGGATGTTAAGGCGATCGAATGGCTTGAAGGATATATTTCCCGTTATCCTAAAGCGGTGATTCTGGTCAGTCATGACCGAATGTTTCTTGAACACACAGCGACAGAAATTGTAGAGCTTGAGTTTGGAAAGACGACTCGTTATCCAGGAAGTTATACGCATTATTTAAGCGCGAAAGAAGAATTTCTGGCTAAAAATCATGAAGCTTATATCCGCCAGCAAAAGGAAATTGATCGGCTTGAGTCGTTAATTGAAAAATTCCGCTATAAAAGTTCGAAGGCCGCTTTTGCCCAGTCCAAGATAAAATATCTTCAGCGTATGGATCGCATTGAAGATGTGAAATCGGATCAAAGCCGCTTAAACGCATCGTTTTCAAGCGCGAGAAAAGGTGGAGAGCGGGTTCTTGAAGTAGATCAGATTGAGGTAGGCTATTCAAAGGAACGTCCTTTGACAAAGGTTTCCTTTCAGCTGATGAGAGGGGATCGCCTGGCGATTGTCGGACCCAACGGAATTGGTAAATCAACCCTGCTGAAAACATTAATGGATCGAATGCCGGCCTTGTCTGGGCAATGGCATTTTGGCCACCAGGTAGATACTGGTTATTTTGATCAGGATTCATCCGAATTAAAATCGAATCGAACAGTGATTGATGAGCTCTGGGATGAAAATCCGGATGCGACTCAGACTGAAATTCGAAGTACACTGGCCCGGTTTCTGTTTACAGGAGAAGAAGTCTTTAAGCAGACCATGGATATTTCTGGAGGAGAACGGGTCTGTCTGGCTCTGGCAAAACTGATGATGGATCATGATAATCTTCTGGTTTTGGATGAACCGACTAACCATCTTGATATTCCGGCAAGAGAAGCGTTGGAAAATGCTCTTAAGGAATATGATGGAACAATACTGTTTGTCAGTCATGACCGAATGTTTCTTTCAAAGATGGCTAATCGAATTCTTGAGATAGATGATCAGGGTAAAAGTCATCTGTATATGCTCAATTACAATGAATACTCCGAAAGAAAAAAGGCAGGAACACTTGTTGAAACTCTTCAGGATGATGCCCTGAAAAAGAAGACTCCTTCAAAGAAAAACACTTCAAAAAGTGAGCCGGCCAGTCAGAATCTGAGTTATTCTCAGAGAAACAGTATAAAGAACAGAGTGGCTAATCTTGAAAAGCTGCTCGAAAAGGCAGATGAAGACCTCGAAAATTTAGAGGAACTTCGCTATAATCCAGAGTATTATCAGGACTATCGAAAAATGGAAGAACTTGAAGAACAGATTGATGATAAGAAAAATGAAATTGAACGATTAAGTGCAGAGTGGGAAGAAAAAAGCCTGCTTTTGGAAAGCTGATCTCTTATTGCAATTGTTTTCTTCCAAAGAATGAAAAATGCATAATTTTAAGCAAAGGCTCAAAAGAGCCTTTTTTATGTTTACTGAAAAATTCAAAGGATTTTTCCTGAATCAAAATGGTCAGGTTACTTAAGAAGGAATCTGCAGGTAAAACAGATAAGATTTGGTTAGGAAAATGACATCGATTGATGTAAATTGAACCATCAATCAGCTTTGAAAGGAGCCATAGAGGTATGGATTGGAAATACAGTTTTGATCGAAGAACTTTGAATCTGGGAAAAAAGATTGCTGAAGCAGGAATGATCTACGACAATATGCAGCAAGGAGATTTTTATCAGGCAATGGTTTATGATCCCAGAGTCAGAAGATCCTATCCAGTGCAGGCACAGATTGATGATGGTGAAGTCCTGGCACTTGAATGCGGATGCTCTGAAGCGAATGGAGATCACTTATGTCCCCACGAAGCTGCTTTTCTTTTTAATCTGGAAGATCAGGTTTCAGATCCATATGAAAAATCCATAGTGAATCGATACTCTCATCCTGATTTCAGTAAGAACAAAAAACAGAATCCAGTAAATCAGAGTAGAGCTTCAAACCTGAATTCAGATCGTAAATCTTTTCTCGCTCAGGATAATCCCTTTCGGAAATTGAATGATGAAGCAAAATCAGAATCATTAGATCCTCAGAAAGAACATTCACTGTATCAATCAGAAACGAAGCCCGATCACAAATCAATCGATTCAAAAAACAATCAATCCAATCATCGGATTCCCGAAGGTTCACTGGATGATTTTCTTAGAAGCCTGTTTGAGAAAACAAAATCAGATCAGTCGGAGATGTTTGATTTGTCAGCCAAGCCAGAAAATGAGCACAGAGATACCATAAGGCAGATCAATGACTTTTCAGAATCAGGCTTAAACGCCTTTTCTGACGAAAACCAGATCCAGGAAGAATATCCTTTTGAAAATCAACATCTTTTTAAAAAGCAGGAAACGCTTAATCCTGTAAGGGATCAGTCTTCAGGATTGAAAGATGAACATGCAGCTCATAGTCAAAATGTTGAAGACCATGAAGACCATGAAGAAAAAGAAAAATATCAGAAGAAACAGGGTGGAAACTCTCAGAAGTCTGAAAATACTGGCGCTGATTTTGATCAATCGATTTCAGAGGATACGACTGCTGATTTTCCAGAAGATTTCAAAGCATCTGCTACCGAAAGTTTTCCATCAATGTTTCAAGATGAATCTAAACCAGACCTGAAAAAACGAATACAAAACACACAGGACCCAAAAGATAAGAATGATGTAAAACAGGCAGTTTACAGTCCAGCCACAGGACATGGCCTGGCAGGCCTGATTGAAAAGATGCCGGAAGAAGAACTCAGAGAGTTCGTATTTTCAATGGCCAGAAACGATATTTCGTTTCGGCAGCAGCTTGAAATGAAGATGCTCAAGCAGATTCCCGAAGATTTGATGGAAACATACTTTGCCCAGATCGATTTTCTGATTGCCTCTTATCAGAATAGTTTTGGGGCAATATCAGCTCATAAAGCCGCAGAATTTGCAGATCATTTTTCTGGAAATCTGTTGGTAAAACTTAATTTACTGCAGTCTGCAAAACTCATCGAACAAATGATGGAATTTTATTCCTATGCTATTGATGCTATTCTTTCTCTTCCGGTTATGCTTGAAGAAAATCAGGAAGAGGAATTATGGAAATCGTTTTCGGTTGGTTTTGACCAGATTGAATCTGAGGTTGAAAAGGATCAGAAACGGGAATTATTTTTGCGGCTTGAAGAATGGATTAAAAGAGCGCAGAAAGAAACAATTATCAGCGAAGAACTCGAAAGCCTTCTCATTCATAATTTTTGTGAAGAAGAATTTGCTTCAAGAAAATTGGAATACCTGAAAAGAAGGCTCGAAGAAGAAACAAAGAATCTGAACCTGATCAATCTGTCAGATCCGGAAATCACTCGTCTTTTAAACTGGTCATTTACTTTATTCAGAAATTATCCACAGCTCCTTGAATATAAGGCTCAATTTCTTGAACCATATGAGAATCTGCCTGAAGTTTTTATGCAAAGAATTGAAGATGCCTGTGAACATCATGAATATTCTTTAGCTAAAACACAGATTGAACAGAAACTTAATCAGGAGCAGGAAATATCAGATACCTTTAAAGGCGAACTATTAAGAAAGCTTGCAATGATTTCTCGAGCCATTAGCGATCCAGATACTGAAGTTAAAGTTCTTAAACAATTAGTACTGCATTCAAAAGATACGGAATCAAATGACCTGCTGCGCCTGAAAGAATTAATTAACGAACAGGAATGGATGGAAATCAAAGAGTTTGCTAAAGACAATGTCAGTCCGTTTGAACTGGCTAAAGTTCATCAGACTGAAGGTGATTTGAATTCTCTGATGGATCTTTTAGAAGAACATCCAATTGAATATCTGGCAGAAATGTATGAGGACGAACTATCAGCGGATTATTCATCCAGATTAGCTGCCTTGTGGAGTTCAATGGCATACAGTCAGGCGCATTCTCAGGAAAGCGCCCGTTATGATCATGTCATTTATTGCCTGAAGAAGGTCGAATCGATTGATCAGACCGGAAAAGCAGCTCAAAAGAATGCCAATGAGCTAAAAAAGATGTATCCTCGGCGGCGTTCACTGATCAGAAAATTGGAGTCAGCAGGATTTTGATAAAAATAAATTTGAGGACTGACCAATCTTTTAAAGATTTGACGGATGAACCAGTCTATGTTAGTAAAAAGTCTGATTGAAATTTCGATCAGACTTTTTTAGAGCTGATGTTGTGGTAAAGAACCGTTTTTACTGATCAGTTCAATTTTCTGTTTTCTGGAATATTGCTTGATTTCGTATTCTCTGGACATGGCTGAATGTTGATCGGTGAATATTTCGAAATAGACCAGCCGAACGGGAATTCTTGATTTCGTATATTTTGCGCCTTTACCAGTCTGATGTTTTTTCAGCCGTAAAAGAAGATTGTTTGTATAACCGGTATAAAGGCTTCCATCTTTGCAAAGCAGAATATACGTAAAGAATACCGGCAGAAGGTTTTTGTTTTTCATTTTTTCGATTATGATTTTGACGGCAAGCCGGATGATCCCAAAGATAGTTAATCCTGATAAATAACCAGATATGGATATCCGATTATTGTATTCTGCCTGTCTGTATAAAAGGATCTTGCTAAAGCTTGCTTTGAGAAGATAAATTATGACACGTTCAAAAAAACTTTTGTTAAATTCGATAACTTCGCTGATCTTTCAGCTCGTCTCCCTGATCTGTGGTTTCATTTTGCCTCGTATGTTTTTAACTTACTATGGTTCGTCTGTGAATGGACTGGTTTCATCGATTACGCAGTTTCTCGGGTTCATATCTCTGGCAGAATGTGGGGTGGGGGCGGTTGTTCAGTCATCTCTGTACAAACCATTAGCAGATAATAATCGTGATCAGATCAGCCGGATCTGCATTTCATCAGAAAGGTTCTTCAGGAAAATCGCATATATATTATTGGTATATGTTGTGATTTTGATGATTTTTTATCCAATGGTTACATTGGATAGTTTCAGCTACGGTTACACGATGCTTCTGATTGCGGTTATTTCGATCAGTTCATTTGCTCAATATTATATTGGCATGACTTATCGACTTCTTCTGAATGCGGATCAGTTGGGTTTTATCCAGTTCACCATCCAGACAATAGCTTTATTGCTGAACACCGCCGCAGGAATACTGTTGATGAAAAATGGGTTTTCTATTCAAATTGTTAAACTGACAACTTCTTTAATCTTTCTGATGCAGCCGTTATTGATTTCAGCCATTGCCAGAAGAAAGTATCATATCGACCGCAAACTGGTTCTTACCGAAGAGCCAATCAAGCAAAAATGGAATGGACTTGCTCAGCATATTGCCGCAGTTGTTTTAGCCAACACAGATGTTGCTGTCCTGACTCTGCTTTCAACATTAAAAAATGTTTCAATTTATGCTGTCTATAATCTGGTTGTCACTGGATTGAAGCAGCTGATTGTATCGCTGGTCAATGGAACGCAGGCTATGTTTGGAAATATGCTGGCTAAAAATGAAATGCAGAAGCTGTTAAAAACCTTTGATGCTTACGAGTGGATCATTCACACGTTGGTTACGTTCGTTTTTTCCGTCACCATGATCCTGATTGTTCCATTTGTCCGTGTTTATACAAAAGATGTAACTGATGCCAATTATATCGTTCCCGTTTTTGCTTTCTTCATTACTCTTGCGCAGGCCTCTTATTGTTTAAGAATTCCTTACAATACAATGGTTCTGGCTGCGGGCCATTACAGACAGACACAGGCTTCTGCAATTCTCGAAGCATTAATCAATGTTGGTGTTTCTGTTGTTTTTGTATACAGCTTTGGATTAGTCGGAGTTGCAATAGGGACATTGATGGCGATGGTCTATCGGACGTGCTATCTGGTTTATTACCTGTCAAAAAATATTCTTAAACGAAATCAGATGATCTTTTACCGCCATATTTTTGTGGATGCTTTAATCATGACTCTGGTATTGCTTGGATCAAGATTTTTCATCCTTTCCAAGATCACTTATGCAGGCTGGATTTTGATGGCAGTTCAGGCAGGCGTTTATGACCTGATTATCGTACTGGTTGTGAATTTCATTTTTTATAAACAGACTATGAAAGAATCACTGGATTTCCTGTTCAAAAGATTCAGAAAATCCTGATGAATTCAATATCAACTCATGCTGTTCCTTTGAACTGAGTTTTATAGGAACGGCTTTTTTTATTGCGTGTTCTGGCTTTGGTGAAAGTAGCTAAGCGAAATAAAATGCTCATCATTTTTAAGCTATACTTAAAAATGATGCAGCAGAGATTTAAAGTTACGAAAATTAATGAGATTTCTAAACTTATCTTTTATGCGATACTAATTTGATCTAAATTTTGAATTTATGACTGAATTCAGATTGGATGAGTCTTCTATATAGCAGCAAATGATCTTTAAAAATGTTCTTGTATTAAACTTTTGTTTGAACTAAACTTAAAAAGCCGTAAACTTTTAGCGGTTAAGAATATCCAGACTCCTATATCTAAGGGCATAAATCCTTATTTGTGAAAATTTAAAAATAATTCACAAAAAGGGTTGACCGATGACTGTTGGAGTGGTATTCTTAATGAGCCTTGTGAGAGACGGCTTGTTTCTCACAAGCGAAGTCTTCTTCTGATTGTGAAATTCAAAAAGAAATTCACAAAAAAGCCTTGACTTTGATCAGGACAGGGAGTAAGATAAGCAAGCTTGTGAAAGATAAATAAATCTTCACAAATAACTCGTTCTTTGAAAACTTTACAGACAGTATGTACAAGTACCAATTGGTACAGGTTAAACAAACAAACCAAGTACAAGTCAATTCAACCTGAACAATCAAAAAATAAAATAAAACGCAAAAGCGTTGAGTCAAATCAAATGGAGAGTTTGATCCTGGCTCAGGATGAACGCTGGCGGCATGCCTAATACATGCAAGTCGAACGGTATCTTTGGATACAGTGGCGAACGGGTGAGTAA
>NZ_MPJW01000191.1 GCF_001945525.1 Ileibacterium valens | reverse complement strand
AGGCAAATTCTCCAGCTGTTGCAAAGCGATTAAAATCTCCAATTTCAGTAATGATCCGCATAGCGATGGGCCTGGTTACTCCTTTGAAGCATGAAAGGGAACTAGCCAGTTCATTGTAATTTTCCTGCTTGGACATTTCGGTGATTCGCTCATCATATCGAGCAATTTTGGTCTCAAGCTCCTCAAGAGTAATGAGATACTCGTCGAGCACCTCGCGATTCATTGGAGACAGTTCCAGGGATTTAAGCCAATCTCTGTGTTTTATAGTCCACTTGGTCTTTCCCTCATCAAAGGTGTAGCCAAGTTTCAACATAAAGGCATTAATCCGCTGTTTGAACTTCTTAATGGTTTCCTGAGTATCTTCACGAAGACGAATAAATGAGCGAACTTCCTGATCTTCCTGATTAGGAACATAGACTGATTTGTAGGTGTCATAGGCTAATGCTTCAGCCAGAGATTTTGCATCTCTGCGATCCGTTTTTCGAACGCGGTCTGTCTGAGCAAGCCGGATTGTCGTTGGCGCCATAATCCGGCACTCAAAGCCCATTTTCGTAATTCTTTCATAGAAAGAGAAGCCAAGACATCCGGCTTCGTAATCGAATACGAGCTTGGTTCCAGGTTCAACTTCAGATTCGATTTTCTTGGCATACTTCCAGATCAATCGTGGATCATTATTAATTTTTGTCTGGTGACTATGTGTATTAGAATTTCGATCGAAAGTATCTAAACTGATTGCTTTACTGTGGACATCACATCCGATAAAAAGTAAGCTTGCCATATAGGTCCTCCTAAGTCATGTGGTAATGACGTTTACTTGTAAATACACCCTAAGTATCCATCTAAATCCACGAATTGGCTTCTGGGGGGCCTTTCATATTATCTAAACAGATCGAAGGCCGTAAGCGCTAGAAAAAATCTGTTAACTTAATGACATTGTTTTCTTTCCTTAAATTCCTCCATTTATTATGAGAGGACTCGTGAGGATCGGGTAATTGCTGAAAAAATGCGGCTTTATGGCCGAGATTCAGTGAATTGCTGATTGGAATGAATTGAAACACTTATAAATTTGGAATATACTCAACGAGAAAACGTTGAACGGAAGAAGTAAATCAGATCTGATGAATATTCGATCAATACTATCTATTGAATATTATTAGAGAGAAGGCGGCTGGTGAAAGCCTTTGTTCAGACTGAATGAAAGCCACCCGGGAGTTGTCCGCAGGTCTGCGTTACAGACATATAAGGGCATCCGCAATTGCCTGTTTGCTGATGAGTTGGAGAAGTTCTCTGTTTGATCAGCAAAATGTAAGCATCTTCTGCTTTGTGCAGAGATGAGATATTAAATTTGTAGCGGATGAATCGGGATGGTACCGCGTGCAAACGTTCCTGAACAGGGAACGTTTTTTTATTTGTCCTGATCCCTGAGACAAAGAGATTTACTATTGAGTATTAATTATTCATTTATTATTTGATATTCGATGATTGATGTTTATTTATGACAATGGGACAGCAGCCTGTATTGGCCTTTACTTCAGAACGTTTGAGAACGTTTAGAATATAGAAGGTTTGGTTCGATGGCTGATCTTAAACTGATCTAATTTTGGATTTGCAGGATGCATTTAAGATTTTTGTGTGGTTTTTTGCATCATTCTTAATTACTTCAGAATTACTTCAGAATTACTTCAGAATAAGCAGTTTTTGCGAATTTTGATGAATCATTCTTTACTTAGCAGTAACTAGCTGTCTGATTGATTGTCGCTTGATTTAGTTTTTAATTTTTATTATTTTTTGAATTACTTTTTGTTATCTACTGTATTGAGTCTTACTGTATTTAGTCTATAAAACAGGAAAAGGAGAGAGTATGAAACAGTTAACTGGAAATCAGGTTCGTCAGATGTTCCTGGATTATTTTGAATCCAAAGGCCATATGATTGAACCAGGCGCTTCCTTAGTGCCAAACAATGACCCTACATTGCTTTGGATTAATGCCGGGGTTGCCGCATTAAAGAAATACTTTGATGGTTCTGAAAAACCAAAAAAGAACCGGATTGCCAATGCGCAAAAATCCATTCGTACCAACGACATCGAAAACGTAGGAAAGACAGCTCGTCACCATACGTTCTTTGAAATGCTTGGCAACTTCTCCATTGGAGATTACTTCAAAAAGGAAGCCATTCCTTTTGCCTGGGAATTCTTAACCAGTGAAGAATGGATGGGTATTGATAAAGACCGTCTCTATATTACTGTCTATACCGATGATGATGAAGCATATCGAATCTGGACAGAAGAATGCCATGTGGATCCATCTCATATTTTAAAAACAGAAGAAAACTTCTGGGAAATCGGTAAAGGTCCAGGCGGACCAGACACTGAAATTCACTTTGACCGTGGACCTGAATACGATCCTGAAGGTCTTGGTGAAAAACTCTTCTTTGAAGAGATGGAAAACGATCGCTATATCGAAGTCTGGAACGTTGTCTTCTCGCAATATGACTGTGATCCTGAACTCGATCGTAAAGACTACAAGGAACTGCCGCAGAAGAATATCGATACTGGTATGGGACTTGAACGTCTGGTCGCTTTGATTCAGGGTGGAGAAACCAACTTTGATACGGATCTGTTTTTGCCAATCATTCATGCCACTGAAGAACTTTCCGGTGTTCCTTATGAAGGCAAATACAAGATGGCTTACCGGGTTATTGCTGACCATATTCGTACCCTTGTTTTTGCCCTTTCCGATGGTGCCGGTTTTTCCAATTCCGGACGCGGTTATGTATTAAGACGTGTTTTACGCCGTGCAGTCCGCTTTGGTTTAAAGCTTGGTCTTGATGAACCATTCCTTTATAAACTGGTTCCGGTTGTCGCTGAAAACATGAAGGACTTCTATCCTTATTTAATGGATACAATTGAAAAGAACCAGAAACTGATCCGCAAGGAAGAAGAAACATTCAAGAAGACATTAAAGAATGGACAGGCCTTACTCGATGAAGAAATGGCAAAAGCCAAGGATGGCCGTCTGGATGGGGAAGTTGTATTCAAACTTTATGATACCTATGGATTCCCATTTGAAATGACTCAGGAAATTGCTGAAGAAAATGGTCTGAGCGTAGATCGTGAAGAGTTTGATGCCTGCATGGCTGCTCAGAAAGAAAGAGCCAGAAATGCAAGAAATGTTGAAGATTCCTTTGCAGAACAGAATGAAGAACTGATGAACTTTACAGAAGCCTGTGAATTTACTGGTTATGACAACTTAGAAGGCGAAGGAAAAGTCATCGCTCTGTTTAAGGATGGTCATCGCGTGGACTCTTTAGAAGATGAAGGTCAGGTCATTCTGGATAATACCGTATTCTATGTACAGTCTGGTGGACAGATTGCTGATACGGGAATTCTTGAAACGCCAACCGCAAAAGTCAGAGTTCTTGATGGAATCAAAACCCGTAACTCCCAGCATCTGCATTCCGTTGTGGTTGAAGAAGGAATCCTTTCTGAAGGCGATGTCGTTTCAGAAAAGGTCGATGAAAAACGCCGTAAGAAGACAACCGCCAACCACTCTGCAACTCACCTTTTACAAAGCGCATTAAAGCAGGTATTTGGTGATGATGTTCATCAGATGGGAAGCTTTGTTGGTCCTGACTATTTACGTTTTGACTTTAACTCATCGGATAAACCAACCACCGAACAGCTTGCTCAGATCGAAGATCTGGTCAATGGCATGATTGATGGTGCTTATCCGGTAACAAAAGAAATTATGAATATTGAAGAAGCTAAGAAAACGGGAGCCATGGCTTTATTCAATGAAAAATATGGCGATCAGGTTCGAGTCGTTACTATGGGAGATGTTTCCTGTGAATTCTGTGCTGGATGCCATGTAGACAATACAGAGGAAATTGGCGTCTTCAAGATTTCCAATGAAGAATCGATCGGAAGCGATACCCGTCGTATTACCGCAAAAACCGGTAAGGCGGCCTATGAAGAATTCGCGCAGTCTCAGAAGATGCTGCAAAATATTGCCCGCTTCATCAAAGCAAAAGGTCTCAAGCAACTGGATGACAAGGTAGAAAACTCAGTATCTCAAAACCGCATCCTGCAAAAAGAAATCGAAGATCTCAGAAATCAGATCTTTACCCTAAAAGCCAAGGAATGGGCAGGAGAAGCTGTATCAATGGGTGATTTAAAGGTTCTGATCAAGAAGGTAAAAGGTCTTGATGGAGCCTCCTTAAAGGATATCGCGGCTTCCTTAAAGGGAGATCATCCGGATATGGTAGTCTTCTTTGCTTCTGTCAATCCGGAAAGCTCCAAGATTGTCTTTGTCTGCGGAGCTGGCAAGGATGCAGTCAAAAAAGGCATTAAGGCCGGTGTGCTGGTCAAAGCAGCCGCTAATCTTTGCGGCGGAAACGGTGGAGGAAAACCGGATCTTGCTTCTGCTGGCGGTAAGGACGCATCCAAACTCGATGAAGCCTTCGATGAAGTAAAAGCTCAGATTGAACAGATTGCCCAGGCTTAACAGCCGATTTGTTTTCAGATTTGCGTTTTGTGCTTTATTTTTGTGCTTTATATTGTAAGTCTGTCTTTAAATCATTAAGATTCCAGATTATTCAGATTGGTTATTGCAGAATTACGAAATTCCGGTTGGATCATCATCCGTTAAAACTTATACAAAGCCTGAATCAGTAAAAATTGTTCAGGCTTTGTACAAGTTGGAATTGAAAATTTCGATTATGATTAATAGACGAACAGGTTTAGCAATTATCTTATGAATTCGACGATTCGTAAGAATAAGAATTGTTTTCAAAGTTTAAAAGGTGGTTTAAACTTTATATATCAGGCAGTATGACTGCCTCTTGTTTCTAACGATCAAAAGCCAGGATCCATGAGAAATCCTGCGCTAGCAGATCGGTAAATATTCATCCAAGAACGTTAGGAGATGATGGTATGCGTGATGTTACAGAAACAATGACTTTTACTACGGAAGAATTCCGCAGAGAAAACATCAAAAAGGTTCTCAGAGAAGTTTCCGATGCTTTACAGGAGAGAGGATACAACTCAGAAAACCAGATCGCAGGTTATCTGATTTCAGCGGATCCTGCTTACATCTCTTCTCATAAAAATGCCCGGAATCTGATCCAGAGAATTGAGCGATATGAAATTATTGAAGAGCTCGTTCGGGCTTATCTGGAGAAGTAGTTCATGGACAGAATCCTTGGACTCGATCTTGGCAGCAAGACATGCGGCGTTGCAATCAGCGACCCGTTAGGAATTATTGCCAGAGCGCTTACCACCGTACGCTTTGAATCAGATGACTATGAGACCTGTTTGGAAGAAGTTTTAAAGCTGTGCAGGGAAAATAAGGTGAAGAACGTTGTTTTGGGCCTTCCTAAGCATATGAACGGGGATATTGGTATTCGCGGAGAGATTTCTCAGGATTTCGCTCAAATGCTTGAAGATAATGGCGTCAAGGTGACCTTATGGGATGAACGCCTGACGACTGTCAGTGCTGAAAAGCTGTTAATCAGCGGCGATGTATCCCGCAAAAAACGCAAGAAAGTCATCGATCAGATGGCTGCCGTTCAGATTTTGCAAAACTATCTTGATCGTCAGAAAAATTTCTAATCCAGTTCATCCTGTGCGATTTTCAGCTTCTTGAAGCAGGTTGAATCAAACAGAAAATGAATCATCAGGCTCATCAATTCATGAATGACTTCTTTAAAGAACCAATTCTGAATGGTAGGCTTTGATCAGATTCATCAACTGACTGGCAGGTCTATGAGATATAGACTGTACTGATTTGTATTACAAGCTCTGCAAATTTTGCAGGGCTTTTTTTGATTTTTGTTTGTTTATTTTTGTTTTTTTTCTTAGACTTCTAATTCGCAGATTTTTGTTTCTCTGACTTTTAGAGAATTGGCATTCGTTATCTGCTCTGGCACTTCTTTGTTTCATGATCAAAAGGACAGCGCAATTTCTGTTATGTTTATGGATCGGATTATGCATCTGAGGAAAAGCAGAGAATGAATACGGCTTAAATCTTTTAGATGGCTTTCCTGCGTGTTTTTCTCTGATATAAGCCTGTGAATGTGCTCTTAAGCCAGTTGATAGAGGAACTGAAGATTTATAGCGTATTTATTATGGTAGAATAAACAATGATCTGAAGGCATGAACAGCCGGAAAGGAGACCTAATCACATGTTAGATTCAAACAGTTTGTATATCACAGACGAAAACGGTGTAGAAAAAAGAATGATCATTCTTTTTACCTTTGATTCGGAAGATTACGGAAGACAATATGTTGTATTCCAGGATCCGGATGGTGAAGAAACAGAAATCTTCGCAAGCGCCTATACAGATGAAGGAGATCTGATGCCAATCGAATCTGAAGAAGAGTGGGAAATGGTAGAAGAAGTCATCAATACCTTCGCGGATGATGAGGAAGAAGTGGATGAGTAATTCTTCAAGACGTTCCAAGCCGAAGAAAAAGCGTAGAGTCAAAGTCTGGCTGGTTATTGTTCTTGTATTGCTGCTGATTGTCCTGGCGGCTGTTGGTGGATTCTATTTCTGGTATTCAGGCTCTTTGAAACCAGCGGGTAATGCAGAAGATAAGCAGACCATCGTGATTGAAGATGGCGAAAGCTATGATCAGATGCTTGATGAGCTTGAACAGGAAGGCTTTATCAAATCCGCAAATGCAGCCAAAATTTACGCGAAGCTTTCCGGCAGTCATACTCATTTTGCAGGAAACTTCACGCTGAATAAGGGCATGAGTACTCCGGAAGTTCTTCAGTTTCTGGCTGATCAGAACAATATGGATAAAACCTATGCGGTTGTTACCATTCCAGAAGGTTACTGGGCTAAGCAGATCGCAAAAACACTTTGTGAATCGTTCCCGGAATATAAACCTGAAGATTTCATGAATCTCTGGAATGATCCGGCTTATATTGACACTCTGGCGGTTGATTATCCATTCCTGAATACCGAAATCCTCAACAACAGTGATCTGTTTGTAAAACTGGAAGGATATCTGTTCCCGGAAACGTATTATATCGATTTTGGTTCAACTCCTGATCAGATTACCAGAATTTTTCTGAATCAGTTTGCGACTGTTTACGATAAGTATAAAGCCCAGATTGAAGCTTCCCCCTATACGTTAGAAGAGATACTGACTCTGGCCAGCATTGTTCAGTTTGAGTCCGGCAAAGCCGATGAAATGCCAATGATTGCTGGAATCTTCTACAACAGGCTCAATCAGGGAATGCCTTTACAGTCTTCTGTAACGGTTTGCTATGCATTGCAGGACCAGTTTGATTCTGCTCAGGCCTGCGAAACCAATACAGATATTGATTCTCCGTATAATACTTATATCTATGCAGGAATTCCAATCGGACCGATCCTGAATCCAGGAGAAGAAGCGATCAAGGCCGTTCTTGAGCCGGTTTCTTCTGATTATCTGTTCTTTGTTTCGGATATTCATGGCGATGGAAGCATTCATTATGCAAAAACTTATGAAGAGCATCTGGCCAATGTTGAAAAATTCAACCTCAATATTGAGTAAGTAAGACTTCATACGTTTCTTAAACTGATAAAATAGTAGAATCTGCATAACTCCTTAATGGAAAAGCAGATGACGAACTGAAAGGAAATAAAGATTAAAAATGCCAAGCGATAAGTTTTATGTCACCAAGGAAGGTCTGCAGGAACTTCAGAACGAACTCGATACTTTAGTTCATGTCACAAGACAGGAAGTCATTCAGGAACTACAGGAAGCCCGTGCTCAGGGTGACCTTTCTGAAAACGCCGATTACGATGCAGCGCGTGATCATCAGGCACGTGTCGAAGCCCGTATTCGTGAACTCGAAGCTCTGATTAAGAACTCCGAAATCATTAAGGAAGAAGAAAAAGGAAAAGGAGCCATCAGTGTTCGTTTAGGATCCACGGTAACCGTCCGTGATCTTTCCGATCAGTCTGAAAACACCTATTCAATTGTGGGTACCATCGAAGCTGATCCATTCGAAGGAAAGATTTCCAACGATTCTCCTTTTGCCAAAGCAATTATGGATAAAAAAGAAGGTGACGTAGTCACTGTATCGAATGTCGCTGAACCTTACGAAGTTCAGATCCTCGCTATTCATTAAACTTTGTCCTGATTAACCGCAATTTAACTATTCAAATCAGAAACCGGATATTCCAGCCGATGTTGGAATATCCGGTTTCTTTTTTTCGAAAATTAAGATGAAGTATGAAGTGAATTTAACAATTTGTTGATGGGATGGTCGATGAGTCTGGTTTGGAATTGCTTGTTGGATTGTTTTTGAAATCGATTTGATGTTCTGATTAAGAAACTTTCCGGATTGAGTATGGAAAGTTCAAAAAAAGCAGATGAGCCGATCCGGTGAGGATTTTGCTCATCTGCTATTCTTCTATTCTTCTTTTCTGAATTTCTTTTTGGAGCGCATTTAAAGTTGAAGGTGTTTCTACAGGCTAAGCCAATACGGCCTCGTCCTGATCTAAGAACGAACAGCGTGCCTGCTCGCTTTATTTTCTTTTTTGAAGGAATTCTGGCAGAGGTTTTCCTTCTTTTCTCCATTGGGTATATTCAGCAGTAGCGGTAAATTCGACATCTCCAGCTGAATTCAGACAGGTTTCAAGGGAATCCTGAACCACTCCGATGATAAATCCGATGGCTACCACCTGCATGGCAATTGCATTATCGATTCCAAATAACGAGCAGGCCATTGGAATCAATAGCAGAGAACCTCCGGCGACTCCACTGGCTCCACAGGCTCCTAAAGCACTCATTACGGATAAAAAGATAGCAGCTGGAAAGGAGACCGAAATTCCTAAGGTATTGCAGGCCGCTAAAGTCATAATGGTGATTGTAATCGCCGCTCCATCCATGTTGATCGTTGCCCCAAGAGGAATGGAAACAGAGTAGAAGTTCTTATCCAGACCCAGTTTCTTGCACAGTTCCATATTTACTGGAATATTTGCTGCAGAAGAACGGGTAAAGAAAGCCGGGATTCCGGATTCCTTCAGGCAGCGGAAAATCAGAGGATATGGATTGCATTTAAGAAAGAAAGAAATAATCAGCGGACTGACGATAAATGCCATAAAAAGCATGGTACCAACCAGCAGTAAAAGCAGTTTTCCATAGTCTGTAAAGATTGAAAGACCATTGTTGGATACGTTCTCAAAGACAAGACCCATGATTCCAAAAGGAGCCAGATTGATAATCCAGCGAACGATATCGCTGATTGCATCCGCTACATTGCTCATGAATTCCTTGGATGAATCGGATCCGATTTTCTTCATCGCAAACCCAAACAGAACCGCCCACATCAGGATTCCAATATAATTGCCTTCAGCTAAGGAAGTAATTGGATTGGATACGATGTTGACAAGCAAAGTATGGAAGACTTCGCCTAATCCCTGAGGAATGACTTCAGCACTGGCGCTTTCTCCTAAAACGAGAGTCTGTGGAAACATCTTGCTGGTGATGACCGCAAGAACTGCTGCGCCAAAGGTCGTCAGCATATAAAGAAAGATTACCCGACCAAACCGTTTATCCAGTCGGGCAGAATTCTGACATAAAGCACTTGATACAATGACGAAAACCAGGATTGGAGCAATCGAGCGAAGAGCTCCGACAAACAGAGTTCCAAATTCGGCCATCCATTTCATGGATGGAATAAATAATCCAATCAAAGCGCCGATGATCAGACCAATCAGAATTCTAAGGATTAAAGAAGTCTGATTATAAGCGGCAATGACCTTCTTGATGGCAGGAAGAAAGTTGTTCATTCATAATCTCCTATTCGTTTGTTTGATTACCATATGAATCCAGGAATGAATCCTGCATGATTCACAGTTTCGCCTTCAATAGAAAAATAGAAATTTTTTCTACGATCTCAATCTCATGAATCCGATGAAAATCATCTGCAAATACAAGCTGCAGGATTTTGTGGTTTATCTATTTTGCTTGGGTGATCCTGAAATCTGAACATTGAAGATTCAATCAATTGAACCAGGCAGAGTTTAAATGTTCAGATTTCAGAACATAGGCAGTTTTTGATTCTGCAGAATAATGCAGTACAAAATTTCAAAATACAAAGTTTCATTAGATGATTCTTTGATGAAGAGATCTTAGAGATGGATTGAAATTTCTTATTTTAATTCATTGAAAACTGTTTTCTAATGTAAAACAACAGTTCATAAAATATGAACTATAATGCCTGATCACAGGCAAAATCTTTAGAAAAATCTGCAATATCAGCTATATTTGTTCCTTTTCATCGATTTTCTTGCCTACTTCTTTTGTTCACTTACATCTGATTGACCAACTTTATTTTCTGATTGTGTTCAAGCAATTGTACTCATCCAACTACGTTTATCTGTCTTTCTTCAATCGTGTTTTTTTAGTCTAAAATTTGAAGTATCCAATTCACAATCTTTAAATCAGAGAGTAGTAATAACGTTTTGACAACAATAATGTGCAAAATAGAAATCATGTCCAGTAAATACTATTGAAATAGTAGTTTATCGATCTAAATCCCGTAAGATAGGATTGTGATAATTCCTTCGCGTTGTGTCTTTTTAGATCGCTCAATCAAACCTGAATTGTCATTTGTCTGTACTTCTCATTGGCTCAGGAACAAAGAAGCTTTTCGAAATCATTCGAAATCAGTTAAGATAGTTTTTAAGAGAATTGTTTATCGATTTACATTAAGGTCACAAAACCATTGAATGGTCAATAGATTCATGAGTTGATGATCTTTTTGTTTCCAATAAGAGTGGATGAGGACGATTCAAACTATGATTTATTGAAAGGATGATTTAAATGCGAATCTGGATTTGTGATGATAATAATGAAGCGATAAGCTCGCTTAGCGAAATAATTGAAGAAATTGGATCTCATCCATTAGAAACATTCGTTGATCCAGTCCATATGCTGAAAGCCTTAAAAAACTGTGATGCCGCAAATGTTCCAGAGATTGTTTTTCTGGATATTGAATTAAAAACGGATCAGACGGGTTTTGATGTGTTCGAACAGATCAGCCAGATCAATAAGTCGATTCTGATTATTTTTATCACTGCCTATTCCAATGAATACGCACAGGAAGTCCTTTTGCGAACCGATAATCCTTTTGGATATTTGACTAAGCCTTTTGAGGCAGACTATGTTCGTCAGTACCTCAATAAAGCAAGTCATGTCCACCGCCAGGGACGCTTCTTATGCTGCAAATTTAAAGGAAAGGAATTCCACATCAAGGAATCCTCAATCCTGTATCTTGAAAGCGCCAAACATGTGACAAAAATCGTGACCAATCATGGAACCTATCGAGTCTATGAAAAGATCAGTGAATTGCTGCCAAGACTTTCAAATCATTTTATCGCCTGTCATAAGAGCTATTTAGTAAACCTTGAAGCCGTCAATCGACTCTACCCAAACATGCTTGTCTTGGAAAATGGAAAAGAGATCCCCATATCCAGATCCGCGAAAGCAAAAGTACGCTCTGCCTTCAATGAGTTTTTAAAAAGTCAGATGCCGCAAAGTTTAGACGAGTTTCAGAATCAATCAGATCTTTCTAATTCTTCAGAGTATTCCTGTGACAGACAGGAATTGATCGATAATGGAATTCTGATATGAAAGCCCCCCTTGTCAAGGGCGCACTGAGGGCTAACTAATTTATTTTTTAACTACATAAAGGGATTAGTGAATGCCATGCATAAATCCTGGAATGGATTCATCAGCTATTTAAACCAATCTGATATACGTGGATTTTCACAGGTTAATGGTTTCGCTGAGACCCCACCATCTAAAAACGCGGATTAACATAGAATTATCGTGGATAGTCAAACCTCTTACTTCCAGGACTTATGAATGACATTCATTTCTCTGAACTTTATTGTCAATTGTTCGTTAACTTCAGATAAAAAGACTTAGAGTGCTGCAAATTCTGTTAAAACTTGGTTGTTCCGTTGATTTGATTTGAACATTTATTTTTTATTGTGATGTTTTGGCTAAGGATTTCACCAGTGAGTGGATCACAGTGAGAACGATTCTCAATGTGATTCGTAGCCATTCCCCAGATGAAGCAAGCCATTTCCCTGGCACAAGCAGCGATTGCAATATTCCGGTTTTTTCCGTTGTTCATCATGGATTTAAACTTACTGATAAACCGTGTATTTCCTTTAT
>NZ_MPJW01000094.1 GCF_001945525.1 Ileibacterium valens | reverse complement strand
GCCCCTTCGGGGTCCTGTGGACCCTGGACAGAACAGACCAGGCATGTAGTGTTTGAATCAGGCAGTGAACTGGTCCAGTAAACTAACGGCTGTAAAACTACTTACACAGTTTAGTTGACAGATCCGCAGACGGGAAGTGTAAATTCATATCAAAGCACTTCCTGTTTTTTTTTTTTTTTTTTATGAGGAGCATGGTCCATCGCTTGAAGACAGGAAGCAAAGACTGACTCGGTTCACTCTGCTGATTTGCCTGGCTGATGGAAACGGCTTGAAAAATTTTTTAAACATTGATCTGTTTCTCTTGCAGGATTTGGCTTATTCTCTGTCATAATAGGACTGAACCGAACTTTTCATAGAAGGCTCAGCTGTATTTATCGTTGAATTTGATCATGGACAGGCAGAAGAGTATTCAGTATGGATAAGTTCGTAATACGAATACGTCTTTTATTGACGTTTTTCAGTTTAAAGGAGGAAATAATTCATGGTGAAGGCGAAGCAGTATGCGGCGGTCGATATTGCAAAATATGTATCCGCCCTGCTGGTCGTAGCCATTCATACCTATCCGTTTCTTGAGATTTCTGAAACCTTTAACACTCTGTTTATCGCAATTGTCTGCCGACTGGCAGTCCCGTTTTTCTTTGTGAGTTCGGGGTATTTTCTTTTCAGAAAACTCAATGGAACGAAAAAGCAGAATCTCAATCGCTTAAAGAAGTATTTATGGCGTCTGATCTCTTTGTATCTGGTATGGACGGTGATCTACATTCCATATACCATTTGGAATTATATGTCAGAAGGTTTTTCTCTGATCAGCCTGGCCGGCTGGATTCGGGACTTCTTCCTGAATGGTTCTTATTACCATCTTTGGTTTTTGCCCGCTTTAATTACCGGAACTCTGATTGTTTATCTGATTGGAGAAAAGAAAAGAATTTCCAAAGTGGTTTTTATTTCGATGATTCTTTACTTCATCGGTTATCTTATTAATGTTTACGCCCCCATATGGCAGTCATTGCCCTATGTAAGCATTGTATATGGCTTTTTTACGAAGACGCTCGTCACGGCAAGGGATGGCTTTTTCTTTGCACCCATCTTTATCGCTTTAGGAGCCTACATGGCTAAAATGCCAAGACCGAAACTGAAGGCTTCCTGCGTGGGCTTTGCGGCAAGTTTTCTGCTGCTGATTATTGAAGTCATGACTTATTATTCCCTTGGAATTTTGCAGGATCTGTCCTGTATGTTTCTTTCGTTAGTTCCAACCACTTACTTCCTGATGAACTTGCTTCTGGATGTGAAAATGGAATATAAGCCGGTATATGGGGATTTACGAAAAGATTCAACTCTGATTTATGTCAGCCATATTCTTTTTGCCCGGCTGCTGCTTCTGGTTTTGCCTGAAGCGCATCTGGTTGTTTACCTGGCAACTCTCGCTTTTTCATCTATGTTTGCCTTCCTGGTGATTCGTTATCGAAAGCAGATCCCATGGCTGAAGTATCTGATGTAAAGCAGTCTATATTAGGAAATTATGAAATGAAAAGCTGGCTGAGGCTGGCTTTTTTCTTTGTGGACAGGTTGGATCCATCAGATGTTCTGCAAGAAAAATCATACCGTTTAACCTTCAGAATTGAGCCTGACAAAAGCTGATTATTCATCGTAGAATCAATCGACGAATCGATTAAAATAAAAGGTATGATAAGAATTCATCAGGTGAAGACCGCCGATCCGGCGGATCTTGAAAAGCAGATCCTCAAAAAGCTCAATATGCCAAAAAAGGATCTTGAATATTGGAAAATTCATCGCCGCAGCATTGATGCCAGAAAACATCAGGTTCAGTATTCATATGTTGTTGATGCAAAAGTGGCTAATGAAAAGAAATACTTAAAAAACTGGGATGTCTTCAGGACACCCGATGAAACCTTCCGTTTTAAGCCGGCAGGAGAGCAAAGACTGAAAAACCGGCCAGTTGTAATTGGTATGGGTCCTGCCGGACTTTTTGCTGGACTGCTGCTGGCTGAATATGGATATAAACCGATCATCATCGAACGGGGCAGCGCCATCGAAAAACGTTCGAAGGATGTCGACCATTTCTGGAAAACCGGAGAACTCGATCCGGAAAGCAACGTTCAGTTTGGAATGGGTGGAGCTGGTGCTTTCAGTGATGGCAAGCTGACGACCAGAAGCAAGGATGTTTTAGGACGAAAAGTTCTTGAAGATCTGGTTTCTCTGTCAGCCAATCCGGATATTCTGATTGATCAGCATCCGCATATCGGCACAGATGGTTTTATTTCGATTTTAAAGAATGCCAGAAAACGAATTGAAGAGCAGGGGGGAACATTTTTCTTTGATACAAGACTCGATGATATAGAAGTCTTTAATGACTCCTTATGCGCAATGACGATATCAAGACTTGAAGATGAAAATTTTGAAGGAAAACTCGATGATGTCGATGTTCGCACTCGAATCACAGAAACCCTGCCTGTAGAAGCGATGATCTTTGCTTCTGGTCATTCCGCTGAAGATACCCTGCGGACTCTTGAAAAACGCGGGATCTGCATGGAACCGAAGAACTTTGCCATCGGACTTCGAATTGAACACCTGCAAAGTTATATTAATGAAGCCATGCTCGGCTCTGCCTGCCATCAGAAAGATCTGATTCCAGCGCGTTATCAGCTGACTCATACGGCGAATACCGGAAAAGGGGTCTATTCCTTCTGTATGTGTCCAGGCGGTTATGTGATTCCATCCTCTTCCGCACTTCATACCGTGGTCTGCAATGGAATGTCCTATTCGGACCGGGCAGGAGATCAGGCCAACTCCGCTTTGCTTGTCCAGGTGACACCTGAAGATTATGGATCTGGTCTGTTTGATGGGATGGACTTTCAGCAAAAACTCGAAAAGAAGGCGTTTGATCTGTCTGGATCCTATAAGGCGCCCGTACAGCTCGTTTCTGATTTTATTGAAGGAAAGATCAGTGATCATTTTGAAGAGGTGAAGCCAACCTATGAATTAGGAACAGTATTTACCGATTTCAATACGATTTTGCCGGAAAAGATTGCAGAGTCCTTAAAAGATGCGCTGATACACTTTGAACAGAAGGTACCTGGATTTACGAAAAATGCTCTCTTAACCGGAATGGAGACCCGTTCGTCTTCTTCAATCCGGGTTGTAAGACAATCGGATTCTCTTGAATCCAACATTCATGGATTTTATCCATGCGGTGAAGGCAGCGGATATGCCGGTGGAATCATGACCAGCGCGATTGATGGTTTAAAATGCGCGATGGCTTTAATGAACCGCTTTGAAAGACCTTCAGATTTGAATTTGAAGTAAATAAACGATGGATGGTTTTTTGACATTCAGATCAAGATTAACCATACTGAAATGAGGTGTGGCCAATGCATTTATTCAAACCGGATTACTATGTAAAAAGCTTTAAATATATGGATATCAATCGGCTGAAGAAGATGAATATCCGGCTTTTGTTATGCGACATTGATAATACGCTGGTCGCCTTTGATGAACCTCATTCCAATGAAGGAGTCCGTTTCTTTATCGAAATGGTTCAGAGCGCGGGAATCCAGGTTGCCTTGATGTCCAATAATGTAAAAAGCCGGACTGAAAAATTCGGTCAGGCATTAGGTGTTCGAATTTATTCCTTTTCATGCAAGCCGTTTCCGTTTACGTTTGTGAAAGCGATGAAGGACTTTGGCGTCAGAGCAGATCATACAGCTCTGATCGGCGATCAGTTATTTACGGACATGCTTGGCGGCAATCTCGCAGGAATTACGACGATTCTGACCGCTCCGATTGTGGAACGCGACAAACTCGATACAAAAGCTTTGCGAACACTCGAACGGTTTGTTTTTCATCATTATGAGAAAAAGGGAATTATGAAAAGGGGGGATTTTGATGACTGAATACTGCAAAGGGTGTGGTGTGCGCCTGCAAAATGAAGATCCAAAGGCTTTGGGCTATGTTCCAAGTCTTGATTCTTCCTATTGTCAGCGCTGCTACAAGATCCGGCATTATGGGGATCTAACCATTAACATGCAGCAGGGCATCGAAAATACAGAAACACTCGAAAAAATCAATGATATCGACGGAACCGTATTCTGGGTGGCTGATCTGTTTGATCTTGAGAGCAATCTGATCAGTCGTCTGAATCAGAGGCTGAGTGGTAAGGATATTGTCATGGTATTAACCAAACGGGACGTGCTTCCAGCAACCGTCTCCGATTCCAAAATCATTGACTTTGTCCGCCGCAAACTGAAAGAAGAAAATATTACAGTCAAGGACATCATTATTGGCGGCTACATGCTTAAAAAGGATGATGCGAGCCGCAAGGTGCTTGATGAAATTGTTGATGATACTAAACGATATGCCAAAAACGGCAAGGCGATCTTTATGGGAACGGCCAATGCCGGAAAGAGTACGCTGGTCAACCGTCTGGCCAAAAGTGAAGATCTGACGATTTCAAGAAACCCGGGAACAACTCTGGATATAGTCGAAATGCAGGGGGATGGGTTTACGCTCTATGATACACCGGGGCTTGAGAATCCATATTCGGTCCTTTCTCATGTCAATCCAAAGGATCTGAAGACCATCATTCCAACCAAACCGGTTAAACCTCTGATTACTCAGATTTATGAGGATCAGTCTTTTGCGGTAGGCGGTCTGGCCAGGCTCGATGTAATTCCAAGAGGAAAAAGCAATATTGTAGCTTACTTCTCAAGAAACCTTCCGGTTCACCGTGGCAAACTCTCGAAGGCGGATGAACTGTGGCAGAAACATTATGGAGAAATGCTCTCTCCAGTTCTGAATGAAGAAAATGTACAGATGGAGGTCTGGCAGGCACCGCCTTTGAAAGTCAACCAGAAGATGGATATTGTGATCCATGGACTGGGCTGGTTTACTCTGAGCGGTGATATTGAACGTGCGGATATCCGGGTTCCAAAGGGAATTCAGGTCTCCTTTAGAAAGGCGATGATCTGATGCTGAGTCAGGATGAAAAAAAGAAACTGCGTACGATCGGACATTCTTTGTCTTCGATGATGCAGATTGGAAAGGGTTCACTTTCACCAAACATGATCACTTCATTAAAGAATGATCTTGAAGCTCATGAGCTCGTAAAAGTGACCATATTAAAAACGGCTGATATAGAACCAAGGGAAGCTGCGATTGAACTGGCAGCTGCTACAGGCAGCGAGGTGGTTCAGATCATTGGAAGAACCTTCCTTCTCTATCGTCAGTCAAAAGAAAATAAACTGGGATTATAAAAGGGATTATGAAAAAGAAGAAAGTAGCTCTGCTTGGAGGATCCTTTGATCCGATCCACTGGGGACATCTGAACATGGCTAAAGCCGCGCTCGAGCATCTGAAAGTGGACGAGGTCTGGTTTATTCCAAGTAATCAGACCCCGCTTAAGGACAGAGTCCTGAGTCCGGCAGCGGATCGTCTGGCCATGGTGCGGCTTGCACTCAAGGAGGATCCAAGATTTAAGATCAGTACAGTTGATTTATCCCGAAATGGAAAAAGCTATACCTTTGATACTTTAAAAATATTAAAAAAACAGTTCCCGGAAGTTGAGTTTGCCTGGCTGATGGGAGCAGATCAGGCCAATCAGTTTGATCAATGGAAAAACGCCGATCAGCTGCTTGAAATGGCTGATTTTGCGGTTGTAGATCGTGATGGCAAAGAGCCAGAGTCTTCTCGATTTAACTTTAAGCGAATTCCCATGGTCTACACTCCGGTTTCTTCTTCAGAAATCCGCAAAGGAGAAAAGATCAATTTTCTGCCTGAATCGGTCAGGCAGTATCTGCTCGATCATGAACTGTATCTGGTTGCCTGGGTATCCCGGCACGTTTCGGCCAAACGTCTGGCCCATTCAGCTTCAGTGGCAAGGCTTTGCCGTATGTTTGCCAAAGCGCATGGCCTGGATGAGCATAAGGCCTGGCTTGCAGGATTGTTTCATGATGTTGCCAAGGATATGCCGATCAATGAGCAGAAAAAGTGGGTGGCTGCAATCAATCCGGCTGGTTTGTCCGAACATCACGCCATATGGCATGGCTATGCCGGCAGTGAAATTGTCCGACGAAATTTTGGAATTGAAGATCCAGTGATTCAGAATGCGATCTTTAATCATGTTAAAGGAACCAGCTATGATCCGTATGCGATGATCGTTTTTGCGGCGGATAAGCTCGACCCGCTGCGGGGTTATGATTCGAAACCATTAATCAGCGCCTGTATGCTTGATCTGTATAACGGATTCATGCTTGTAAAGCGTGAAAACAGGGAATTCCTTGATCGGGAAAAACGCGTACTGGCTGAAAAGGAGAGTTTCTAAATTTATGGATGAAAAGGATGTGCTTGATACAGTCCTGAAGGCCATTTCTGAACGAAAGGCGCACAGGATCATCAATTACGATACAACTTCAATGACGCCATACATGGATAACATGATTGTGGCAAGTACCGACAACGTCATTCAGAACAATGCCGTTGCTCAGAATATTAAGGACCGGCTCTATGAAGCGGGGTACACCGGTGATTACCGGCTGGAAGGAACCAGGGAGTCCAAATGGATCCTGGTTGATCTCAAGGAAATCGTCATTCACCTGTTTGTACAGGGAGAACGGGATCTCTATCAGCTCGATCGTCTTTATGCAGACTGCCCATCGAGTGAATACGATCTATGATTTATGACATTCTTGCCGGATACTACGATGATTTAGTCCGGGATGATGAAGCGACAAAACAATGGGTAGACTGGATTGAATCCTACAACCCCAAAAAGGATTTTTTGGAACTGGCCTGCGGAACGGGTGAAATTACACTGCAGCTGGCAAAAAATCATCAGGTAAGCGCCCTGGATCTGGCCGATCATATGGTTGAAGCCGCAAAAGCCAAGGACATCGACCATCAGGTGGACTTTCAAACCGGTGATATGCGTGACCTTTCAAAATTCGGAGAGTTTGATGCCATTGGATGCTTCTGTGATTCCTTTAACTATCTGCTTGAAGAAGAGGAAGTCAGAGCTTTTTTTAAAGAGGTCAAAGCGCATTTAAGAGAGGACGGACTCTTCTTCTTTGATTCACATGCCTTAGCGCGAATTGACGAATTCGCTCTGGATCATGCCTACTCGGAGGCTGGAACCTTTGAAGATGGAACCAATGTTCAATGGGAAATTGCTTCTACTCCTGAAGGTCTGATCTACCAGGATTTTGCCTTTTATCTGCCGGATCAAACGATTGCAGAACATCATATTCAGAGAGTCTATGATCCAGAGTGGCTGATTCAGGTCCTAAAAGAGGATTTTGAGATTTTGTCCTTAACGACAGACTGGGAAATCGAAGGAGCAGATGAAGGAGAAAAGTATTTCTTTGTCTGCAAAAAGAAATAAAACAGATTCATAAAAAATCTGGCAGAAAGGAGTGTTCGGGCATGATTGGATGCATTGCAGCAATGCCTTCAGAATTAAAGGCGATCACGGATCGAATGAGTGAAAAGCATGAAGACCATATTGGAAAGATGGTCTTTGTCAGAGGAAAACTTGAAGGCCTCGATACGGTTGCGGTTCTTTCCGGGGTGGGGAAAGTGGCTGCAGCGATAGCAGCCACTCTGCTCTGCTATAAATATGATCTGAAAGCTTTGATTCATATCGGGGTCGCCGGCGGATTAAAACAGGATCAGAATGTGATGGATCTTGTAATTTCTGATGAAATTATTCAGGCTGATTTTGATACTTCACCGATTGATGGAGATGATGGTGTAGGCAAGATGTACTATACCAATTCGAAATTGTCTCAAGCAGCAATTAAGGCAGCAGATCAGATGCATCTGCCCTGGTGTATTGGCGCAGTCACAACTCAGGATGTTTTTATGAGCCGTAAGGAAGATTATGAAAAACTTCTGGCAAATTTTCCGGATGCTGCCTGTGCCGAAATGGAAGGCGGAGCAACCGCTCAGGTTGCTTTTGATTTCGATGTTCCATTTATCGTTTTTCGAACTTTATCGGATGTGGTCCATCACGATGGAAACCAGATGGAATTTACCGAATTCGAGAAGAAATCATCCGATCTGGCTGGAAAGTTTCTAGCCTGTTATTTCAGGGAACTTCGTGATCATTACAATCTCGAGGATCTAAAGGCAGATTAGTATTTTCATAAGAGTTAGTCTCATTTACAGTCTGTTTGAATAATAAGCAGCCAAAAATCTTTCGAATGGATAAGACAGAAATATCCATTTGAAAGATTTTTTATGTGTCTTATCTAAATCGGATTTTAAATCATTCATTTTGGATGATACGGTAAAAGCTCAATTGAATCCGGCAAAAACAAACCTTTAGTTTTAAAATTGCGTGATTCATAATGAAATCACAGAACAAATTAATGGAGGAATAGTATGGCTCTGAGAAAAGATTTTTTATGGGGCGGCGCAGTGGCTGCTCACCAGCTCGAAGGCGGCTGGCAGGAAGGCGGTAAGGGAATCAGTGTAGCGGACGTGATGACTGCCGGTGCCAATGGCGTTCCCCGCCGCATTACGAATGGCGTCATTGAAGGGGAAAATTACCCAAACCATGAAGCCGTTGATTTTTATCATCATTACAAAGGAGATATTGAACTGTTTGCCGAAATGGGGTTCAAGGCTTTTAGAACTTCGATTGCCTGGACCCGAATTTTCCCTGAAGGTGACGAAGAAGAACCCAATGAAGAAGGTCTCAAATTTTACGACGACATGTTCGATGAATTGATCAGACATGGAATTGAACCCGTGATCACTCTTTGTCATTTTGAAATGCCGATGGGTATCGTCAATAAATACGGCGGATTTGCCAACAAGAAAGTCATTGATCTGTTTGTGAAATATGCCCGGGTCTGCTTTGAACGTTATAAAGACAAAGTGAAATACTGGATGACCTTTAACGAAATCAATAACCAGACTGACTGGAAGTCTGATCATCACCTGATTCAGGATTCTGGCATTATCGTTTCAGATGAACAGCGTCCAATTCAGGAGCAGCTGATGTATCAGGCAGCAGTGAATGAACTGATCGCTTCAGCACAAGCTACGCTTGTTGGTCACGAAATTAATCCGGATTTCATGATTGGATGCATGATTGCCATGTGCCCGGTTTATCCAGCAACAGATAAACCAGAAGATATCATGATGCATGTTGGCGCAATGCATAAGCGCTATTGGTTTGCGGAAGTCCATGCCCGCGGATTTCTGCCAGAGCATATCGTGGCATACTGGCAAAGAAAAGGAATCAAGATCGATATTTCAGAAGAAGAAAAAGAAATTCTTAAAAAAGGAACGATCGACTATCTCGCATTCTCTTATTACATGTCCTTTGCCACAGCGGTGCAGGGTGAAAATCCTGGATTTGACTACGATGAAAGCCGCGATCTGGTTCGCAATGAAAATGTACCGGCCTCTGAATGGGGCTGGCAGATTGACCCGATGGGGCTTCGCTACTCTCTGAACTGGTTCTGGGATCATTTCCATAAGCCAATGATGATTGTCGAAAATGGATTTGGTGCGGTCGATACCGTTGAAGAAGATGGAAGCATTCATGACGACTATCGGATCGATTATCTGAGAAACCATATTCAGGCGATGAAAGATGCTGTTGATTATGAAGGCGTTGACTTGCTTGGTTATACCATGTGGGCTCCGATCGATATCGTTTCCGCATCAACTGGTGAGATGAAAAAACGGTATGGATTTATTTACGTCGATAAGAACAATGATGGCAGCGGTACTCTTGAACGTTCCCGTAAAAAGTCATTTGACTGGTATAAACACGTCATTGAAACCAACGGAGAAGAACTGTAATCGCTTTGTTCTGAATCGTTGAGCAGCATAAACATAATTAAAAGGCAGCCATACTGACTGCCTTTCTTTTGAATTCAATCTTCAGTGAGTCTGTGATTTAATTCCTGCAGATAATCAATTGGTGGCTGACAGATTCAATGAAGCTGTGAAGAAAAAATACAAAAATGAATCGAAAATTGAGGAAAACAAATCTATGAGCAAAATCATATTTCTGGATGTGGATGGAACATTGATTGACTATGAAGCCAAATGTCCGGCCAGTGCCAAAGAGGCAGTTGATAAAGCCAGAGCTGCCGGCAATAAAGTATATATCTGCACCGGATGTTCGAAAGCTGAAATTTTACAGCGTGATCTGCCTGAATTAGATGGAATGATCGGTGGGAACGGAGCCTATGTTGAAGATGAAGGAAAAGTGGTCATGCATCAGGGCCTGAGTGCTGAAGATACAAGGAAAATAGTCGACTGGTGCAATGAACATCATCTTGGTTTTTATCTCGAAAGCAATGAGGGGATGTTCTGCAATGACTACATGATCGAGCAGGGACCGGAAGTCATGGTTAAATACGCCCAGGGCAAAGGTGCCAGTTTAGAAGACGCCAGTGCGAGTTCGCAGATGTTTCTTTCCCAGATGATTCACCTGAAAGGTGATGACCTGTATCGCGATGATGTTAATAAGATCAGCTTTATCCTTTCAAGCTATCAGGATCACCTGGATTCGAAAAAAGACTTTCCGGAACTTGTAGCCAATACCTGGGGCGGTAAAGGTGAGCATGCATTATATGGTGATCTAGGTCCGACTGGAATCACCAAGAAACATGCGATCGACGTCTTATTGAAGCATTTGAATGCAGATCAGAAGGATACGATCTCATTTGGTGATGCAAAAATCGATCTTTCTATGTTTGAGCTTTGCAATTACAACGTAGCGATGGGAAATGGAGGAAAAGAGATCAAGGAAGCGGCTGACTATATTACCGCTGATGTCAACGATGATGGTCTGTATAAAGCCTTCGAACATCTTCACCTGATGGGATGATTTTCTGATTGAAAGTTTGTTTGGATCTTAATCTGTAAGAAAGAATAAGATCAGGGATAGAAAAAGCCGGTACCTGAATGAAGTCAGGGACCGGCTTTGATTTTTATTCGTCATGTTGAGGAATATTTATATGAAGTCTCAACAACCAGATCGATAGGAGATTTCGTTTCTTTGATTCAGGGACGAGTAAGATTTTCTGGTGTTTGTTTTACTTTTCAACCAACTGAAGAACTTTTTCAAGCATAGCGATCTTTTCGCCTTCTTCAGCTGCTGCTTCTTTGTTGCCGCTCTCTTCGTGGCGTTTCTGCCAGCCTTTCAGAGAACCAATGCGGTCATCAATTCTGTCTTTGGTGTTCTGGGCATATTCACCAGTGGATCCGTAATGTTCAACGAGGTCGTTCAGGACTTCCATGCCATATTCAGATCCGCCAAGAATTCCTTCAAGATCTTTTTTGAATTGCGCTTTATTCATAGCTCATTTCTCCTTAGCCATTTTGAGATCTCTCAAGTCCTCAGGGTAATCTTTTGTAAAAATGTTCAGATCAGTAAACTTTGACTCAAGTGGTCTCGTTTTATCTTTACTTGTATTATGGCGAGTTTTTTTTTAATGAAATATTGAAATGACCATTTGTCATTCATTTTTCTATCAGGCATGAACCTTAACAAAATTCAGTAAAATCTTGTAAAATCCGGAGTTCTAGTCCCACCTAACCGGAATATTGAGGACCACTAAACGCTAAATTGAGTTTCAGATAACTTTTTATCCAGTTCCACTATGCAAAAAATTGAGTACCATAAACCGTTTTTAATTGTTTCAAAAAACGACCATAGAGTTCCACTAACCAGATCTAGAATATCTCTGAGATCATGATTTATTTTGATTTTTTGTCGAGTTGTAATGTGCACAATAATAAGCTAGCGCTAATATATAAAATACCTGATAACCGTTCTTTATCTTTCTATCTGCTTTTATTCCGAATATAGTCTCCAAGTCTATTAAGGACAGAAAGGTGACATGTTAAGTGCCTGATTTTCATATTTTTTTCTATTCTTATCTATTCTTTTCTATTATATAGTTATGGAAAAGAGATATAAAATTGGTGAATTCGCGCTGATGATCGGTGTTTCTCTCCAAACCCTCAAGTAATGGGAGAAGGCAGGAAAACTGACTTCTTATCGCTCTTTCGGCAAAGTTCGCTATTACACTCATGAACAATATTTAGAACTGACTGGAGGATCTGTTGGTTCTTCCAAAACAGAAGAAACTTCTGTCATCTATGCTTGAGTCTCGACAAGAAATCAGAAAGACGATCTGAAAAACCAGGCCGCATTTCTTCGTCAGTTCTGTAATGCCCGTGGAATCATCGTTTCTGAAGTGATCGAAGACTATGGAAGCGGTATGGACTACAACCGCAAGAAATTAAACAACCTATTGAATCAGATCATGGACAGAAAAGTATCGCAGATCGTGATAGTCCATA
>NZ_MPJW01000171.1 GCF_001945525.1 Ileibacterium valens | reverse complement strand
CGGGAGAACATGTCTTCAGATGCAGGACATGAGATTATGGTCAGCCGGAGCATTCAGGCGGAAGGAACCTTCGGAGATCTTAAAGAAAACTACAGATACAGCCGATTGAGACGCCGAGGACTGGAAAACGTAAAATTTGAGGTGCTTATTGTGGCCATGGGACACAATATCAGAAAATTAAACAACAGAAATCGGATGAGTTGCCCAGAACTCGAACGTTATGGAAAATTAAAGGAGCAGAAAAGCGAAATCTGAAAAAGATTATAAACAGTCTTTTTGAGTTTTGGCTCTTTTCAGTGCGTTCAAAAATTGACTTGAGCGGAAAAACACATCATAAAACAGGATTGAATCAGATAAAAAGCATAGAAAAAGGGGCTGTAAATCTCGCTGATGAAAAATCAGTCGAAATTTAACAGCCCCTTTTGGATGATTATGAGTATTGCCTGATTAATTCAGCATCTGAAGGCTAAAGACCTGCAAAAGCCAGATCATCGCATTGAACTTCAAGTTCTTCTAACGATATTTTACCGTTCACGTAATCTTCACAGAGCATTAATTCTTTTTCAGAAGCCGTTTTTCCACCCAGAGATGCAACAGATAAGGCTTCCTGAACCTGAAGTTTACGATCATTTATTTCTTTTTCAGTCATATTGATTTCCTCCATTTATCTTAATTTTGAAGCATAAAAAATTGAACGATTTATTCGTTTTCGGATCACAAGATTCATGCATCTTCTTGAGTATGAATCAGGAGCCATTTAATTCCTTTAGCGAGTCTTTGGATCGGATTGGTAAAGTGATTTCCCGGGTTTAGCTCGAAAACAGAGTCAACATTTGAATTTTGATAGTGATCACACAGCTTTTCCATCACTTGGCCTGTGGTCTGTAAAAATGGATTGCTGACTTTGGCTTCCTTGTTTCCAAGCGAAAAATAAACGGCCTTTACACTTGAAGCAAGTTGGTGGCTTAAAGCGTAATTTTCAAAATCTGGATACCAGACACTGCCCGAAACGCAGGCACAGCCTTCAAAGCAATTGGAATTGTAAAGAGAGTACAGAGCAAAGAGTCCTCCCATCGAATAACCAGAAATAAGAATGGTCTTTGGCTTTTCTTTCAGTTTTGATAGGGTCCATGGAATGATCTTTTCATCCATCGTTTTAAGAAGCTCGGGAGCCTGGCCTGTAAAATGATCATTTATCATCACAACAGGATCATGAGCCCATGGAGAGAGTTCTTCGTCCCATTGTAAATTGGTAATACTCAGAAGATTGAATTTTCTGCATTCAATCTTCTGGCAGGCTTCGATCAGAGCCTGATCCATCTTTTCAAAAGCAATCGCTATGACCAGTGGAGCACTTTCCTTAAGAACGTCCAGCTGAATTGATTTCTGATCTATGGTTGTTCTGTAAATCGTAAAGGTCCAGTCCGTTTGTAAACATGAATCCTGTTTTTCCATATGGTTTCACCGCTTTTCCTGATAAATCATCATATCTTTATAATCTATAAATCCGGATTGTTCATACAGCCTACGGCCTGATTCAGTTGTTTCCAGATAAATTTTTTCAATGTCTCTTTGCCTCGCCTTTTCGACCAGCCAGTTGACGATCAATGATCCGATGCCTAGATGTCTGTATTTTCTACGAGTAAATATGTTCATTAAATAGGCACAGTTTCCATTTATATTATCCGGAGAAGGAAGTTCATGATGAAAGATCACTGCACCAGCAGCAGCCAGATTGCCCTGAACATATGCCAGTCCAAAAACAAGGGTATGATCAGCAAGATGTTTTCTGAAGTAATCAAGATTTTCTTTTTTCAGCACATCATAGAGCGCCTGATCCTCAGGCATTTTTAAATTGAAAACTTCATTCAGTGTCTCCATGCGGATCATTATCAGCGGTTCTAGATCCGAAAGATCAGCCTGTCGAATGGTCAGATCGCTTGTATCCTTGTATTGATCAATTACAGATTTTTTCTCATTAGAAGTAATCATCATTCTGATTTTCCTTCTTTTAACACGACTGGCAGGGCAGTCTGATCAATTTTGCCATTGATGTTCAGGGGGAGTGATTCCATTTTGATGAAGAATTCTGGAATCATATAGTCGGGAAGTGATAAAGCACAATCTTTTCTTAATTTTGAAAGCGGCTTATCTATCTGATCTTTAAAGACGACATATGCGATTAGATAAGGAAGATTGTTTTCATCCGTTTCCGCTCTTACGCAGGCCTGATAGATATAGTCCAGTTCACTTATTGTATTCTGTACTTCCTGAGGCTCTACTCTTCGGCCATCGATCATGACCTGTTCATCCTTGCGGCCAATGAAAGCCAGATTGCCATCTTCCATCCAGTACCCCAGATCACCGGAGCGATATCCTTTTCGATTCAGGTGATCCATAAAGAATGCCAAAGATTCCTTTGGCCGGTTTCCGGAATAACCAGCACTGACTCCATCTCCATAGATCAAGATTTCTCCGGGTTCTCCGATCTGACAGAGCTGGCCATCTTTATTGACGAGTTCAATTTGAGTATCTAAAACGCTGTGGCCGATTGGATACGTTCCATCGCTTAAAGCGGTATGTGGGCGAATATGGAAATAAGAAGCGCATACTGTAGTTTCTGAAGGCCCATACGTGTTGTAGATCATTGGATGATCTTTATCATTTACAAGTTTATCAATGTAACTTTCCCGAATGACATCGCCTCCAGAAATCAAAAGGCGGATACAATCGGGAATTTCTGGCAGATCATTCATTTTCAAAAACAGGTAAGGGAATGAATCGATTTCGGTGATCTGATGCTTTTTTACAAATTTCATCAGTTCTTCGATATCATCCTTGATTGATTCAGGAGCGATGACCAGGCAGGCACCAGAGCATAAGGTTGTAAAGACCTCTTCAGTAAAGATATCAAACGAACAGACGGAATACTGCAGCATTCGGTCGTTTAAACCCGGATGAAATTCATGCCTGAAAGCCCGGATGTAGTGGCAGATATTTGAGTTTGTGACCATAACGCCTTTTGGATTACCAGTCGATCCAGAAGTATAGAGAATATAAGCAAGATCTAAAGGCAAAGCATAATTTTCTGTGGTTAAAAGCGTGTCATCTATTTTTAAACGAAAGGACAGCTCATCAATCAGGATTGGTAGAAAACCCATCTTTTCGATTCTTTTTCTGTACTTTTTTTGCGTAAGAACATATCTGACTTTTGATTCAGAAAACATATATTGAATTCTGCGGTCAGGTAAAAACGGTTCAGCCGGAACATAGGCACTCGCGTTTTTAAGCACTGCAAGCATACTGGCAATCTGTCGATAACCATGATCAAGAATGATTCCAAATCTTTGCTTTTGCTGAGGTAAGCTGGCAGCGATCTCACAGACAATGGATTCAAGCTGTTCATAGGTAAAAGTCTGCGATGAATCAATTAAAGCGGATTGTTTTGGATATGAGCTCACTGTCTTTTTAAATAGTCCATAAACCGTATTTTCTTCAATTTCTCCTTTCGTCCATTTGTCTTTATTCATCAAAAGAGCCTCCCCATTCATCCTATTGAATGATCTATCACTAGTTTCGGTAAATTCAGATCCCTTACTGTCCTAAGTTTATCGGGAATTTAATTTCCCTGATCATTCAGGTGCTCAATCAAATCAAGAAGATAATTTCGAATACTGCAAATATGAAAAGAATGAGCCGCAGTTTCCATAATAAAATCATAGATACTGTTTTTTCCGTTTTTAATATTTGAAGTCACATCTTTCACAGATAAATGTAAGACCATAAGAAAAAAATTCAAAACATTTTAATAGGTGCATAAATGATGTCTGATTATGAGATAGACTCAAGATAACAAAGTGAAAGAAAGTAAAGAAAATACCGCTGAGTTTAAATTTGCGGTTTATAGGAAAGTAGAGATCGAATCAGGTCTTCCAATAAAGACCAAGGAATAAAGATAAATTTCAACGACAGGAGAAAAACGATGAATAATAAAAATTTAATCAAATTAACGGCTTCAATGCTGCAGGAAGTATATTTTGCGGTTGAATATAATCTCGAGCATGAAATCGGGGAAGAAAAACGAAATCAAAGACTCCTGAATGAACTTGAGATGTATATGGACTCAGGCTGCAATGATCTCGATCAGGATCTGATCAGTGAACTTTTCATGGTTCTGCTTGAAAATGATATTTATCGATTTGATGACAATATATCCAATTCCTGCACTCGCTCCTTTTTTGCAGCTAAAAATGCCAATTGTATGGAATCGAGTTTGCTGACTGGTTCCTATGCCTGAAAGAAACTCTCAGAAAAAGGCGGCAGTCAAAAAGCTTTGATCTGTAAACGCGATCAGAGCTAATTTTGTCTTCAGACAAATTGTGTTTAACGGTCAAGGCAATCATTGAAGCTATTTCCTGAAGATCCGATAAGATGAATATAGGACAAATATTCATAGACAGACTGATCCCATTCTTTAATCTTCGATCTTTCAAATCATTCGTTACAGCCAACTGTTTTAAAAGAGAGAGCAGTGATTGTTGTTATGTCCATCTGAATGAAAAGTCCATTTAGATGGTAACGGATTTAATAACAAGGAAGATTAATCAAAGAAATCTCTCAACGGACAACAATGGTTTGGAATTTTTGGTAATGGAAAATCTTATCTGTGCCATCGATGAGGCTTTTTAAAATATTCCAAACCCTAACCGAATCTTTTTTTGAAGAATGCAGGATCGGCTCTGGGAGGAAAAAATATGAACCAGACACAATTGAATCGAATGAAAGATGGTTTAGGCTTTATTGCTGCATTGGACCAGAGTGGTGGAAGTTCACCAAAGGCATTGGCCCGATATGGCATTAAAGAAGATTCCTGGAAAGATGAAGATGAGATGTTTGATCTGATGCATGCGATGAGAACTCGTATGATTAAATCCCCATCGTTTAATGCAGATCGGATTCTGGCGGCGATCCTTTTTGAGCAGACAATGGATCGAACCATTGATGGATTATATACTGCAGACTATCTCTGGGAAAAGGAAGGAATTGTTCCCATTTTGAAAGTCGATAAAGGACTTGCTCCTCTTGAAGATGGAGTTCAGTTGATGAAACCAATCCCGGATCTTCAGAAGACTTTAGACCATGCAAAAGAACGTCATATTTTCGGAACAAAAATGCGTTCTGTCATCAAGGAAGCAAATCCAGAAGGAATTAAGAAGATTGTTGACCAGCAGTTTGAAATTGGAAAACAGATTGCTGCAGCAGGTTTGGTCCCTATTCTTGAACCAGAAGTAGATATTCGCATTCCAGATAAGGAAAAAGCAGAAGAACTCTTGCTGAAAGATATTGAAGAGAATCTGAAAAAACTGCCTGCAGATACGAAGCTGATGTTTAAGCTCTCCATTCCAACAAAGCCTGGTTTTTATTCTGAATTGATGAAGGATCCACATATAGTCAGAGTTGTAGCTTTATCTGGGGGATATTCCAGAGAAGAAGCCAATCAGATGCTATCCCAAAATTCAGGATTGATCGCTTCTTTTTCAAGAGCTCTTTCTGAAGGATTAAATGTTGCTCAAAGTGAAGAAGAGTTTGATCAGACTCTTGCTGATTCCATCGAATCGATTTATCAGGCATCTATAAAGTAAGATCGTTCAAATCAATTCTCGAATCGAATTTCATTCATTATTTTTTGAATCACAAAACTCGCCCGGCTATTCAGCCGGGTTTTAAATTGTGATAGGAACAAAAAAAGTTCAACACAATTCAGAAGAAACTGACCTGGATTCTACGTCTACTTTAAAACAAACTTCTTATTGTAAGTATGTCTCAAATTTAGAACTGATAAAATATTTCTCGAATCGATAACTTCACGGTTGGAGTGATGAGAAAAGTAACACAATATAATAGATGATGGCTTATTCTATAAAGATAGTAAAGGGAGTAAAAAATGATGAAATTTCCAGATATTGATTTTGATGCGATCGGTAGAATGGTCGATTTGCTTGATGACAATCAGAAAGAAAAAATCACCAGTATGGCCAGTGATCTGATGAATCACACCATGAACAATTTGAATCCAGAAGATGCTGACCAGAATCCAGAAGATCAGTCGCTTGACTATACAGAGTATTTTAATATTTCTGATGATCTTGTCAGTAAACTGGATTCAGATGCCTTGTCCGCTTTAGAAGCAGCCAGTGATTTAGCCCAGTTTTATGATGAAATTCCAGAAGCTGATTTAAGTGCATCGGTTTTGTTTTTATCAAAGGCTGCATTAATTACGCTCCGTAATAAAGCAGGGAAGATATTAAAAAATAATCAGATCGATGGATTTAATTCTCCTCAGTTCATGAGCTTAGGCGAATTCCTGACGCAGATAAGTAATCTGGATAATAAAAAGCTCAATAAACTGCTGTGTCTTACGGAAGGGCAATTGAAGAAAATTCAGAATGAACTGATGCAGATCGAGCTTCTTTTATCGAGGTCACAGTTTGATACCATCAGAAAAGAGGATCTTGACTATGCAAAAAGCATTCTCATTGACGATCAATTGTTGTTAGATCTAGCCAATATCAAATTTGTGGCTGAATCAGCTGATTTCATCCTCTAATGCTTTGAAAAGATTCTGCATGATCAAAGAAAGTTCTTTTCTACTGGTAGGCAATATCCAAAAGTTACAAATGATACCGTAAAGATTGATCATGAGAAGATTGATTAGATTGAACTATGTCAACTTGTTTCAGGTCGGACAATTATCGATCGGAAATCAGAAAAGGAACATGATAAAAAATGCTTCAGATCAAAAATATAAAAAAGACTTACCACACTGGAAACCTGATACAAAAAGCGCTTGATGATGTTTCTCTGAATTTGAGAGATAACGAATTTGTCGCTATACTCGGGCCTTCAGGATCCGGAAAGACTACCTTGTTGAATATCATTGGAGGTCTTGATCAATATGATGATGGAGATCTGATTATCAATGGAATTTCCACTAAGAATTACACCGATAAGGATTGGGATTCCTATCGCAACCATTCGGTTGGATTTGTTTTTCAGTCCTACAATTTAATCCCTCACCAGACTCTTTTACAGAATGTAGAGCTCGCTTTAACAATCTCCGGAATCTCAAAAGAGGAACGCAGAAAACGCGCTATAGAAGCTTTAGATGCCGTTGGGCTAAAGGAACAGATGCATAAAAAGCCCAGTCAACTCTCTGGCGGACAGATGCAGCGGGTTTCATTAGCACGAGCTTTAGTGAATAATCCGGATATTCTGTTGGCGGATGAACCTACTGGAGCCCTGGATACGCAAACCTCTCATCAGGTAATGGATCTGCTTAAGGATGTGGCCAAGGATCGCCTGGTTGTGATGGTTACCCATAATCCGGAACTTGCGGATGAATATGCAACACGGATTGTAAAAGTTCGCGATGGAAAAATTCTGAACGATTCAAATCCTTTAACCAGAGAAGAAACCGCCAGACTCTCCGACCAGCCGGAAAATAAAAATCTTGGAAAGACTTCTATGTCTTTTCTGACCGCTTTATCCTTGTCATTCAATAACCTGAAAACCAAGAAAGCCAGAACGATATTAACTGCTTTTGCCGGATCGATCGGTATTATTGGAATTGCATTGATTCTTTCGTTATCTACGGGGGTTAACGATTACATCACTTCGATTGAAAAGGAAACTCTCTCGGAGTATCCCATTCAGATTCAGAAGATGACTTCAAGCATGATGAGTATGATGATTTCGATGATGTCAGATGATCAGGCTCCAGATGGTGACTACGTTGAAGAATTTCCAACCTTAAATATGATGGCAGGCGGGAAATCAAGCAATGATCTGAAATCATTTAAGAGCTATCTTGATTCACATCAGGAACTTTTAGATCCATATGTTCGAAGCATAGAGTATAAGTATTCGCTGACTCCTCAAATTTTCCGCTATGAAGATCAGGATATTTATCAGGTCTGTCCGGATCCGGTGACTCAGGCGATGTTTGGAAGTTCAGGCATGGTTTCAAGCATGTTAACTTCAACATCAATGGCCGAGATGTTTCAGGAGCTGCCTGAAGATCCAAACCTTTATCAGAGCCAATATGAACTCAAGGCGGGAACCTGGCCAAAAAATGCCAATGAAGCGGTATTGGTTCTGGATTCAACCGGTTTGATGTCCGATGTTCTATCGTATTCATTAGGCTTAAGGTCAGGAAAAGAGCTGGATGATGTTTTAAAAGTACTGCAATCCAAAGATGGTGGAAAATTAGATGTTAAAAAGGAACACTGGACCTATGATGATATTCTGGGCCGTTCATTTAAGGTTTTGAGCAGTTCTCAGTTCTATGAATATGATTCAAAATTCAAGGTTTGGAGTGATAAGAAAGATAACGCAGATTTTTTGAAAAATGCAGTGGATAAGGGAATTGACCTGAAGATCACTGGAATCGCTTCACCTGCAAAAGGAGAATCGGTTACGATGCTTACCCAGGGAATCTATTACACTCCTGAACTCATGGATCAGCTGATCAAAATCGCTGCTGATTCAGATGTAGTGAAAGCTCAGCTCAAAACCCCGAAGATAAACATCATGACCGGGGACGAATTTGGCAAGAAACCCAAAGACAGCGCTTTTTCAAATGAAGATCTCTTCACGGTCGATGAAAAGGCATTTGCCGAAGCATTCAGGATTGATGAGTCAAAGATGAATCTTGATGCATCCGCTTTTTCAGACATGAACATTAATCCAGCAGATCTCAATCTTTCTGGAATCATGGACTTCAGTTCTTTGGCGCAGGCATTGCCGGCAATGAATGCTGAAACGTTCAATCAGATTATGAATGGCGCAATTAAACCAGTCACTGAAGAGACGATGAAGGAGATTTTTACTAACGTATATAACGGATATGATGAATATTCTAAAAATAATCCTTCCATCTCTCTTAATAATATGGCTCAGGGAATACAGGCCTATCTGAATTCAGAAGATGTAAAAAACTATGTAAGTTCAGAAATTAATTCCATCATTCAATCTTCCGGGGTGCAGATTTTTGATCCAAAGGAACTTGAAGATTTATTCAAGTCATTAATGCAGGGATATGTTGAATTTGCTAAAACACAGCCGGATCCAACGGACTTTGAAACGAATTTTGCAGCGTATATGAATTCGGGAGCCGTAAGTGCTAAGATCGGTGCTTATATTGCATCGATTCAGAACAAACTGGGTTCTATTCAGGTATCGAATGAACAGATCACTGCAATTCTGAATCATATTGCTTCTGGATATGATGCCTATGCCAATGCCAATGGGTTTGCGAGTGCTGAGTCAGTTTCTAAAGGGTTTTCTGATTATCTGGCTTCTGAATCCGGTCAGGCATTAATTGCGAGTGAAGCTGGAAAAATTGTGAATACAGGAGTCATTGAAAAGAATATTCAGTCTTTAATGTCTTCAAGTATGGAATCAGCTGGCTCTGCTCTGTCTTCACAGATGTCTGGTGTGATCAATCAGATCATGACGAGTGTTTCCTCATCTTTGGCTGGCAGCTTATCGACCGGGATGGGAAATCTGATGAATGGAATGCAGGATGCGTTCAGTATTGATCCGAAGGCTCTGGCTAAAGCGTTCAAGATGAACATGGATGAATCCGAGTTTTCTGAACTGATGATGTCCATGGCCATGGCTGAGGAAAACTCTTATGAAAACAACCTCAGAAAGCTTGGATACGTAAATCTAAGTGATCCTTCAGAAATTGATATCTATCCAAAGAGTTTTGAAAGTAAGGATGAAATCGATCAGATCATCACCAATTACAATGAACAGGTAAAAAAAGATGGGAAAGAAGATCGTGAGATTTCCTATACCGATATGGTAGGAACCATGATGAGCGGAGTCACGGATATCATTAATACCGTCAGCTATGTCCTGATTGCTTTTGTTGCGGTCTCTTTAATTGTCTCTTCCATCATGATTGGAGTCATTACCTATATTTCTGTTCTTGAACGTAAAAAGGAAATTGGAATTTTACGCTCCATCGGAGCCAGCAAGTTCAATATCTCAGAAGTGTTCAATGCGGAAACATTCATTACTGGTCTTTTATCCGGCCTGATTGGAATAGGGATCACCTTATTGCTCCTGATTCCGATTAATATGGTCATTCATACCCTGACTGGAAACAATATAGTCAACGCCGTATTGCCTCCTGCAGCTGCAATTGGTTTGATTGTTCTATCTGTCATTCTGACCATGCTTGGTGGTTTGATCCCAAGTCAGAAGGCAAGCCATCAGGATCCAGTAGAAGCGTTACGATCGGAATAATCAAAACATTCTTAACTTTTAAAGACGGTCATCGGGCCGTCTTTTTTTATTTTGATCAATCAAAAAATGTTCACGTCATGTTCCTGTAAAGAAAAATCGGAGAGTCTGAAATCAAATTTCAGAAAATGGATTATTATTTGTAATTCTCTGTTAACTGCATTCAAATTATATTATTTCGTCTTTGTCAACAAATCTGCCTATCGTAAAATAAGAACAGAGAAGAAAAGTGAGGTAATCAAATGGCTCTCGATAAAGATTTTTTATGGGGCGGTGCCTTAGCTGCTCATCAGTTTGAAGGCGGGGTCCTGGACACTTCCAAAGGATATTCTGTTGCGGATGTTATGACTGCCGGTGCGCATGGAGTCCCACGTGTTATTACAGACCAGATTGATCCGGATAAGTATTATCCAAACCATGTAGGGATCGACTTTTATCATCGTTATAAAGAAGATGTCGCTATGATGGCCGATATGGGATTCAAATGTTTCCGTACCTCTATTGCCTGGTCACGAATTTTCCCAAATGGTGATGAAGCTGAACCAAATGAAGAAGGATTACAGTTCTATGATGATCTCTTTGATGAATTGCTTTCCTACGGGATTGAACCTGTAATCACTCTTTCTCATTTTGAAATGCCATATCATCTGGCAAAAGAATATGGCGGATTTATGAACCGCAAGACGATTGACTTCTTCCTCAATTTTGCTGAAGCGTGCTTCAAACGCTATAAAAACAAAGTGAAATACTGGATGACATTCAATGAAATCAACAACCAGATGAATTTCAAGAATGACATTTTTGGCTGGACAAATTCTGGTGCTCATTTTGGAAACTATGAAAATCCTGAAGAAGCGATGTATCAATGCGGCCATTATGAGCTGGTGGCTTCTGCTAAGGCTGTTGCTTTAGGCCATTCAATCAATCCGGACTTCCAGATTGGAAACATGATTGCAATGGTACCAATTTATCCATTCTCCTGCCGTCCATCGGATATGGTATTAGCTCAGCAGCAGATGCATGACCGCTGGTTCTTCTGTGATGTACAGGTTCGTGGACACTATCCTCGCTATGCTTTAAAGAATTTTGAACGAAAGAATTTCAATCTCGATATTACGGAACAGGATATTGAAGATCTCAAAAATGGAACAGTAGATTATATTGGTTTTTCTTATTACATGACCAATACAGTAGATTCCACTGTTCATCGTGACACGTCGACCGTAACTGATGGCAGCAGCGAACATTCTGTAGCCAATCCGTTTATCGAAGTTTCCGATTGGGGATGGGCAATTGATCCAGAAGGTCTTCGTTATGCACTTTCTGAATTCTACGAAAGATATGAAAAACCACTATTTATCGTCGAAAACGGATTTGGAGCGATTGATGTCAAGGAAGATGATGGATCCGTACATGATCCTTACCGTATCGAATACTTAAGAAAACACATTGAACAGATGAAGCTTGCGGTTGAAGAAGACGGCGTAGAGCTGATGGGCTACACTCCATGGGGCTGCATTGACTGCGTCTCTTTCACAACTGGTGAAATGAAAAAGCGTTATGGATTTGTCTATGTGGACCGCAATAATGACGGTTCGGGAACTCTTGAAAGAAGCAAAAAGGATTCCTATGACTGGTATAAGAAAGTAGTCGCTTCGAATGGAGAGGAACTATAATCCATATAGAACTGATTCATGTCCGATTTCAGAATAAATCTGTTTGTAAAAAATGATCGGATTGAAAATAATAATCATTTATAATTAATAGTCACTAAAAGGATCCATCGATCGTGGTTTGAAACCGATAGATGGATCCTTTCTCTTCATCGAAATTTAAGCACAAATGCATATATTCATGAATACGAATAATACCAATGTCATTAAGTTAAGCAGATAGAAGCGCGAATTGCTTCGCACTTCATCGTGGTGTTCAGAATCTACCAGAAATTTTTATCTGGAATCAGCCATTTTTCGGCTTCAAGCCTCACGAATACGATAAAAACTGAGTGATTTTCCGCACTTTATCGCCTCTTTTTCAA
>NZ_MPJW01000170.1 GCF_001945525.1 Ileibacterium valens | reverse complement strand
CGGGAGAACATGTCTTCAGATGCAGGACATGAGATTATGGTCAGCCGGAGCATTCAGGCGGAAGGAACCTTCGGAGATCTTAAAGAAAACTACAGATACAGCCGATTGAGACGCCGGGGACTGGAAAACGTAAAATTTGAGGTGCTTATTGTGGCCATGGGACACAATATCAGAAAATTAAACAACAGAAATCGGATGAGTTGCCCAGAACTCGAACGTTATGGAAAATTAAAGGAGCAGAAAAGCGAAATCTGAAAAAGATTATAAACAGTCTTTTTGAGTTTTGGCTCTTTTCAGTGCGTTCAAAAATTGACTTGAGCGGAAAAACACATCATAAAACAGGATTGAATCAGATAAAAAGCATAGAAAAAGGGGCTGTAAATCTCGCTGATGAAAAATCAGTCGAAATTTAACAGCCCCTTTTTCGATTATTTTGGTTTTCATCTGTTACGCAGCGGATGTGCTTGGATGCAATTGAATCTATAGAAGATCAATTTCTGATTACCTTATTTCATCAGAAGAAAGACTAAAGCTCCAAGAAGCAATCCAACTCCAGCTCCAGCCAGGAATTTTATTACAGTCTGATAAGGTTGTTTTCCGCTTTCTCTGATGGTTTCGATTTCATCCAGACGTTTTCCTTCACTGAATGCTACCACTTCTTTGTATGTATGAATGTTGTTGGTACGCTTCAGTTTTTCGATTCTGAATGCATAAAGCATAGTTATAAGGTAAAGGGGAAGCCATAGGACCAGACCAAGCATTCCTTTCCATACCAGCAAAGGGACAAAAGTCAGAATTGAAGCGATGACTAAAGCGGAAAAGATATTGCCTTGCGTGTTAAATGCGTTTACTTCTTCCTGATTGATTTCCTGTTTCATTTTTTTCAGATCTCCTTTGATCAGTTCGTCCACTGGGACTCCAAACAGATTGCTTAATAGGAGCAGGGAATGTATATCCGGATAACTTTTCTCGTTTTCCCAATTGGATATGGTCTGGCGGCTGACATATATTCTTTTTGCCAGCTCTTCCTGAGAGAGCTGCAGCTGCATCCGATGATTTTTGATTTGTTCTGATATTTCCATTTTCATTTTGATTGATTCCTGTATTTCCTTTTCATTTGATTGTTTATATTCGCTTCCTTTCTTTGATACAGTTGTCTCGCTTTGCTTTTTATTGATTTGGTGGGATATTACGTGGACAATGTCATCATGTCAGATCAATGGATACAGCGTATATCGAAAGTCTTTTGCAGTAATTAAAAACAGGGGATTTTACATGTCAAAAGTCTTTGACATGCTTCAAAGACCCATTTTTTGTACATGATTATTGCTCAGCAGTATGAAACCTGTTCAAATTTTAAATATCTCCCTTTTCGTTCAGATGAAAATCAGAATTTTTCAAATTAAACCAGACATTCATTTGTTTGTTAAATCACATCTTATCTTTGCTTATTGTTGAATGATTCGAAGATTCTTTTTATCTGAGTTTTGGATTTTAGAAATCTTTCCTCTGTAACTGTGCTATCCTTTAAGGCATGAATAACGAAGAACTCAAAGAAATACGCCGCCAATATAAGAAGAAAAATAAGAATTTCAACATCTACCGGGTGGCTTACAGCTACGTCATTCCTGCTATTCCAGAGACCCAGATTCCAAGCTTTGAAATCAAGGACTGGGAGGATTTTCGGGAAGCAGAACAGGAAATCTTCCTGTCGATTTTTAAGAAAGCTCTATCAGGTAAGATTGGAAAGAATCTGATGGAATACGAGTTTGAACGCGAAGCTGGCCAGGAAAATGGATATCAGAAAAAACTGTATACCTTAAACAAATCTCTTTTAAAGGATGAAGAACTCGTTACCAAATTAAGAGATGAAATCATTGCCAATGATGGCTTCAACCAGAAACATCTGATTACTATAGCCAGCTGCGAATATCTGGTTCCAGTGCTCGATAAGAATGGTGAAGTTATTCCGGATAGTGCACCTATGCCGTTTCAGTTTTTGCTTGGATGCATAAATGAAGTTGATCTGACAGATATCGGTCTTTTCTACAATCCAGATACCGCAAATATGGAAAAGAAGATCGATGAAGATATGCACGTTCTTCCAAAAGTACTCGATGGATTTATGTTTCCGGTGTTTGCCGATCGAGGAGCTGATATCAGCCGGCTGCTCTACTTTACGGCAAAACCAAAAGAGCCAAATGATGGATTAATTGAGGTTCTTTGCGGAAGAGAAGCCGAACTGCCTTATGATCGTGAACAGCAAAACTTTGCCGGACTGATCTCGGATTTAGCTCAGGATGAACTTTCGCTGCAGTTAATTCAGAACCTGCAGGAAAACGTCAGAGAAATGATCTCAGAAAACCCTGACAGTGAAGCATTTTCATTAAGTAAAAACGAGATGGAAAATCTTCTTTCCAATTCCGGAATCTCAGAACAGAAAATGGATCGCTTTTCTGCTGTCTATGACAACCAGGTCGGAAAAGAAGAACTCAAAGCCGTCAATATGATTGATACAAGCAAACTCGCTGTTAAGATGAATGGAATTACCGTCAACGTCAAAGGAGATGTTTCCGATAAAGTCAAAACTCAGGTGGTTGATGGAAAACGGTACCTGATGATTGAAGTCGATGAAGGCTTGATCGTTAACGGCATTGATATGATCAAGTAATCTAATTGGTTAAAAACAACTGGACAACTCTCTTATTAACTTAAAAATGAATTTGTAAACCATACCGTCGGATCAGACCTGATTGTCTGATTCGACTTTTTTACGTTAACCAAATTCAGAAACGATTAAATTCTAAAGAGCTTCTATGAACCGGGATTCAGAAAAATGCCAAAGAGAATAGGAGAAAATCCACGTAATCACCTGCAAAAAAGAAATATGAAGAAGAACATAAAAAGGAAAGGGAAAAGGAAAAGGCGAATCGTCAGGAAACTTGATTCCTGTGAATTCGCCTTAATATGTATGTTAACTTAACGGGTATGTAATTCAATTTGTCCCTGTTGCAAGCTTGTGCTGATTATTCAGTCAGATCAGGACGGGTTACCAGATATTCCGGGTTGTTGGTTTTCAGATAGTCGAAAATATACTGATCATGAACTTCAAAATCGTATTTGGTGAGGTAGAATACCATACATCCGGAAATAACATCCTGATTGCTTGAAAGAGACTGAGTGATCAGGTCGATATTTTCGTTATAATCACGACTGATCAGCTTGACGGCATAATAGGCTTTGTCGTCTGTTGAAGTATCGTCATAGAATACTTCAGAGAGAACTCCATCATCACTCGTTTCATTGAGTGTATTAAGCAATCGGGTTGGAAGTTTTGTAGTTTCGGTCGTAATGACTGTATCATTGCCAGTATAGTTTGCTCCTTCACGAGCATACTGCTTACCTGCTTCTTCTGGAGAAGTTCCGTCATTCATTGCATCAATGGCTTTTTGAGCATTGTCTTCTGAATCCGTTTCGATAATGGCAGCCACAACTGGACGGTAAGTCTCTTCAATCGCTTCAGCATTTTCTTCAAAATACTTTTCAAGAAGTTTATTGGACTGAATTGAAGGGATGATGACCTGGTTGAGGTATTCTTCCTTGTCCTTATATCCATAAGTCTGAATCTGTTTGAGGAAGGTTTCAGAATCCGGATCATAGCTTTTCAGCATTTCATCGGCTTCTTTTTTGATCTCATCATCAACAGGAACTTCCTTATTATAAATCAGCAACTGAATACCCTGAATCATCAAAGAAGGTCCGTTGACACGCTTGATGAGTTCATATTCATCATTGCGGGTAATGGTTGTATCTCCAATACTCATTAATGGCTTATCCGGTTCAGTCACTTTGGTATTTACCTGAGAAGCACATCCTCCAAGAAGCATTGCAGCACAAAAGGTGCTAAGAATCACTTTTTTACTTTTCATCTTCGCTTCCTCCTGTCTGTTCCTTAATATAGCTTTCGACCTGTTTCTGAACTTCTTCATCTTCAAATTTAATATCGCCTAGCTTTTCTGCCGCATCCCTGACAGTCGATACTTCAAGACCAGGGTTTGCACTCAGCAAAGCGTTTAAAGCCGATTTTCCAGTGGCTTCATTTTCCGAGTTGTAGATGGTTTCAAAGTCTGTTTCGTTTACATAAACGCGGTATTGAACAGCTGCTCCTGTCTGAGGATCTGTTACGCCGATCCATTCAGTCATTTCACCTTTTTTGAGACCTTTTAAAGCTGTCTTAATGGATTCGTCAAAAGATGAGGAACTTTCATCATAGTAGCCATAGTAGCCTGCTAATCCAGCTGTTGCTGTATCTTCAGAAAAAGCTGTAGCCGCATCGGCGAAGGTTCCATCTTCAAGAGCCTTATCCACATTTTCCATTTTTGTTTTCTGCTCTTCAGAAGGAGTATCCACTGAATCGACATTGATGGTAATGATCGAAATTTCTTTTGGAGAGTTTGCTACGTTTTTGAAATACTTATCCTTGTTTTTCTCGATATAATCTCTTTCAAGCTTTTGAAGTTTTAAAGAAGTCATGCAGTAGTTTTCGATCGCGTCATCGCCCTCAAAACCAAAACCTGCAAGCTGCTGCATCAGACGATATTCAGTCTGACCAGTTGAATCTGATTTCATATTGGTTTCCAGAGTCTTAGCCTGTGCTTTTGCTTCTTCCTTCATTTCAGGAGTCGCTTCAACGGACTGATTCACGACAGCATCCTGATACATATAATATAGAAGAGACTGATTGAATCCCTGATAATCATCGAACATCTCATCGGAAGTGTAATCACCCAGGCTAGTCGAAGCGACCACATCTTTACCGTCCGTCTGTTTGCCTGAAACGTTGTCCTTATTCATATCCATGACGAAATAGACCAGCATTGCGATCATGGCAATGGCAATCAGGCAGACAAACCAGTATTTTCTTAAAAATTCACTCATGATTTTGCTGCGATCCTGCCGGCTGCAGCCATCCTTTCTATAACCCGGCAGACTTAAATCCCATTCTTTGTTAAATAACTCAAACTATTATAAAAACTTCATTGCAGAAAAGCAATTTGCCTTCATATTCCATATTTTTTCACTTCTCGTTTCGAAACGGAGCAAAGAGAATTTCAGCATCAAAGATATTCAAACAGTCAAACATTAAGCAGAAGTTAAACGATTGTCCTGTAACTTAACAGATCCTGACTGACTTGACTGACTGTGCTGATTCAGGAGAACTCAGGATTTGGATTTCAGTTCAGAATCGATCTCTGTCAAAAAAATTGCAGACAGGATTAATCAGGAAGAGTCTAAAATCACTTCGCAATCGGGCACTTCAAAAAATATGACAAGAAGAAGAGAGTTGTCTATCAAAATCGGTTTATTCTGTAATATGCTAAACTGAAAATGAATGAAAAGAGGTTGAAATATGTCCGCTTTAGAAATTAGGGACCTGCACGTCAGTGTCGAAGGCACAGAAATTTTAAAAGGCCTCGATCTGAGTGTAAATTCCGACGAAAGACACGCACTAATGGGACCAAACGGCAACGGTAAATCCACTTTACTTGCAGCCATTATGGGAAACCCAAAATATACAGTTACACAGGGCACGATTACCTTTGATGGTAAGGATGTCCTTTCCATGGAAGTGGATGAACGCAGCAAGGTCGGCCTGTTTTTAGGTATGCAGTATCCTGCAGAAGTACCTGGCGTGACCAATTCCGATTTTTTAAGAACTGCCATCAACGCAAGAAGAGAACAGCCCATTTCGCTGTTTAAATTCATTAAGGAAATGGATCATGCGATTGATGAACTCGATATGAAAACCGATCTGGCGCATCGTTTCCTGAACGTTGGCTTCTCAGGCGGTGAAAAGAAACGCAATGAAATTGTTCAGATGCTCCTTCTTAAACCGCAGTTAGCCATGCTTGATGAAATTGATTCCGGTCTGGATGTTGACGCGCTGCGAATTGTTTCTGATGCGATTATGCATGCACAGGAACAGACGCATTGCGGTCTCATTGTTGTCAGTCATTATGCCAGATTCCTTGATTATCTGAAACCAACACATGCTCATATTCTTGTAGATGGAAAAATCGTGGTTTCGGGTGGACCGGAACTGATCCAGAAAGTTGATTCTGAAGGATATGACTGGGTTGAAAAGGAATATGGTGTCAAGGCGAAGAGTGAAGAAAAGCCTAAACCAGTTCTGCTTGAATCCTGTGGTGCCAAGAAGGCTGCCTGATGAATCAGCAGTTTTCCGGAGAGTTCAAAGAGACTCTCAAACTGACCAATACCTCAGAACTTCTTGAAGTTCTCGTTGAAGAAAGAAGCAAAGGCAGCCTGGAAATCGTTCTTGAAGAAGAGGTCAGAGATGTCAAAATTGATATCACTCTGGCTGATTATTCAGAAGTGAAAGTTTTTATTCAGAATAATAGTGCACCCGGTCTGAATATTGACCTTCACACCCAGGTAAAAAAGGATGCCAGACTTCACTTAGGGTTCCTTGATCTTCAAAAAACTCCGACCACATTGAAATATTTAGGAGAACTTGAGGAAAACGGAGCTTATACCGAACTTTATACTGGACAGCTCTGCCTGGAAGATGCACCGAAAAACAATGATATAAAAATGCTTCATAAAACTTCCTATACCTATGGGAACATGCATAACTTTGCGGTTGTATTTGACAAGGGTTATTACAAGACTGTCTGTGATGGAACCATTGGCAAAGGATGCCCAAACTCTGAATCTCATCAGGAAACACGTGTTCTGACCATGGGACAGGGCCATAAGGCAGAAGTCATTCCAATTCTTTATATCGATGAAAATGACGTGAAGGCTTCTCATGCATTAAGCATTGGCCAGCCGGATGAACAGCAGCTGTATTACATGTGTTCAAGAGGATTGAGTATCAGACAGGCGATCGGCCTGCTTTCTGTTGGTTACTTCATGCCTGTCATTGAATTCATCAATGATGAAGAAACAAGACATTCACTCCAGGAAGAAATGGAACGAAGGGTAGGACTCTATGAAAATCATTGATCATATCGATGAGATCCGTGAGGACTTTCCGATTCTTAAAAGAGAAATGAATGGGTATCCTGTCGATTATCTGGACAACTCAGCGACGACACTCAAGCCCAAAGCCATGATCGATGAAGTGGTTCGATATTATACCTATCTGGGAGCTAATGCTCACCGCGGCGATTATGAGATGAGTGCTCAGGTCGATTATGCTTATGAAGGAGCAAGAAAGACGACAGCTGAATTCATCAATGCGGCCCGTAAGGAAGAAATAGTATTTACATCCGGTACAACTGAATCACTTAATCTGCTTGCCATGATGATTACCAACCAGCTTCTTCATGAGGGAGATGTGGTTCTTTCTACAGAAACCGAGCATGCCTCAAGCATTCTGCCCTGGCAGCAGGCTGGTTATGATAAAAAAGTCAGTGTGAACTTTATTCCCTTAACAAAAGAGGGAAGACTGACCATTGATAACTTCAAAAAGGCCCTGGAAGATAACCCGACCACCAAAGTTGTTGCGGTTGCTCAGGTATCCAATGTTCTTGGTTACACCGCCCCAATTAAGGAAATGGCAAAAATCGCTCATGAAAAAGGCATCCTGCTTGTGGTGGATGGAGCTCAGTCTGTAGCTCACATGCCCATTGATGTTCAGGATCTCGATTGTGATTTCTTCTGCTTTTCCGGCCATAAGATGTGCGGCCCAACCGGAATCGGTGTTCTTTACGGCAAATTTGAACTGCTTGAAAAACTTCATCCGATGATTTTTGGAGGAGAAAGCAACGCTCGTTTTTATAAGTACGAAGCTCTCGTATTAAAAAGAACACCATATAAATACGAATCAGGAACGATGCCGATTGAAGGAGCTTTAGGTATGGCTGCGGCTATGCGCTACCTCAAAAAGATCGGACTTGAAAATATTCATGAATATGAACTTGAACTTAAACAGCATTTCTTAGAGCGATACGAGAAGGAGCTCAAGGATAAGGTGACGATTTACAATGCCGAAAATGGATGCGGAATCATTACTTTTAATGTATTCGATCATGGAAAGCTGATCTTTCCACAGGATATGGCCAGCTTCCTTTCGAGTAAGGGAATTGCCGTTCGTTCAGGACAGCATTGCGCAAAACTGATGGGAGATCTGATTAAAGCTCCTGGAACAGTTCGTGCAAGTATTTATTTTTACAACACCATGGAAGATATTGACCGTTTAGTGGATGCTTTGAAAGAAGCCAGCTTTGAAAATACGCTCGATATTTTCTTTTAGAAAGGGGGAGAATGAATATGCCCATTGATCCCATGTTAATGAGAGAGATTATTATGGATAACTATCAGTATCCCCATAATAAACATCTCAGTGAAGATCCATCCTATTGTTCACGTCATATGGCCAGTGATTCATGCATTGATGACATCACCGTCCAGGCTAAATTCAAGGATGGAAAAATTGAGGATGTCCGTTTTGATGGACAGGCCTGCACCATTTCAACTGCTTCGACTTCGATCCTGACCGATCTGGTAAAAGGAAAGACCTTGGAAGAAGCAAAGGATATTATTGATAACTATTACCGGATGATTGACCAGAAAGACTATGACGAAGACAAGCTTGAAGAAGCCAACGCCTTTGCCACAGTTGGAAATCAGGCCAACCGGATCAACTGTGCGACTATCGGTTGGCGCGCATTACAGGAAATGATTGATCAGGAAGAGGAGGCAGAACATGGTGGACAAGATTGATAAATCCCAAGTCGAAGCTCTGAATTCTGAGGAATATAAATATGGATTCCATGATAAGGATGTTTCTGTCTTTAAAACAGAAAAGGGAATTAACGAACAAGTGGTTCGTGAGATTTCTGCAATCAAGCATGAACCCGAATGGATGCTTGAAAAACGTCTGGAAGCTTACCATTACTTTATGGATGCCCAGAATCCAAATTGGGGTCCGGATCTGAACAAGATCGACTTTAATGAATTTACCTATTACATCAAACCAAGTGATAAACAGGAAAAGGACTGGGATGAAGTTCCAGATACGATTCGCGAAACATTTGAAAGGCTTGGAATTCCAGAGGCTGAACAGAAGTTTTTAGCCGGAGTTTCAACTCAGTATGAATCTGAAGTTGTTTACCATAACATGCTTCAGGAAGTTGAGGATAAAGGCGTGATCTTCCTCGATACCGATTCCGCCTTAAGAGAACATCCGGATCTGTTCCGTGAATATTTTGGAAAGGTGATTCCTTATTCTGACAATAAATACGCTGCTTTAAACACAGCCGTATGGTCTGGCGGAAGCTTTATCTATGTTCCAAAAGGAGTCAAGCTTGAAAAACCACTGCAGTCTTACTTCCGAATTAACTCACAGTCTTCTGGTCAATTCGAAAGAACAATGATTATCGTTGACGAAGGAGCAGATGTTCACTACGTTGAAGGATGTACAGCTCCAATTTATTCTAAGGATTCTCTGCATGCAGCAGTTGTAGAGATTTATGTTCATAAAAATGCAAAATGCCGTTATTCAACGGTTCAGAACTGGTCTACCAATGTAATTAACCTGGTTACGAAGAGAGCCTGGGTTTATGAAAATGGTCACATGGAATGGATTGATGGAAACATCGGTTCTAACCTGAATATGAAATATCCATCCTGCATTCTTGCAGAACCCTATGCTAAAGGAACAACGATCTCGATTGCAGTCGCTTCCAAAGGTCAGGTCCAGGATGCTGGAGCCAAAATGATCCACCTGGCCCCTTACACAACAAGTTCGATTATTTCTAAATCGGTAGCGCGTAACGGCGGGGAAACCAACTATCGAGGATGGGTTGTGCAGAATTCAAAAGCAGATTATGCAAGAAGCAAGGTCGAGTGCGATACCCTGATTCTTGATAAGATGTCAAGATCCGATACGATCCCATTAAATCGTCAGCTCAACCAGACTTCATCCATTGAGCATGAAGCTACGGTATCCAATATCTCTGAAGAGCAGCTTTTCTATCTGATGAGCCGCGGACTTTCCAGAGAAAAGGCAACAGAAATGATCGTCATGGGATTCCTTGAACCATTTACCCGTGAACTTCCGATGGAATATGCGGTTGAACTCAATCAGCTGCTCAAACTTGATATGTCTGAATCCATTGGATAGATTCAGAAGATTTTCGATTTAACTAAATAGCAAATAAATATGAATACAAATTCAGAATTCGATAAGGAAAGGCAAAAGGAAAATCAGAAGATCCGACAGGAAGCTCTCAAAATCCGAAACCGAATTTTGGATCGCTCGCAAAAAGAAAAGGCATTGGTCAAAAATCTGATGCCTTTTTTTGCACATGCCAGCCGTCCAGGATTCTTTATTCCATTTCGTGATGAACCGGATCTTTCTGGTTTATTCAAGATGGTTCCGGATTATCTGGTTCCAAAAGTTATTTCCAAAACAGAAATGATTTTCTGGAAGCCGGAAAACCTGAAAAAACAGGTTTTTGGAGTCATTGAACCATTCAGCAAGGAAATTGAAGCAATGATGAATCACTGGGTTACAGAACAGGAAATGGAAGAGTTCAGGCAAAGATATGTTCCAGATGTCTTACTTGTTCCGCTTTCGGCGTTTTTTAATACCTATCGGCTTGGGTATGGAGGCGGTTATTACGATCGATATCTGGCCAATCATCCTGAAATAATCACCATAGGAGTAGCCTTCGATGAACAGGAAATGGCCTTTTATCCAATGCCCTGGGATCAGGTACTCGATTATATAGTGACTCCAACCAGAATCATCGAAAAGAAACAAAGTGAAGAATCCAGGAAGGGAAATTAGCCGATCCATCAACCGTGTTCGAGCAAAGATCGGAATAAATAATCCAGGATGACTCATAGATATAATCAGGCATTGAGCATATTTTTCTATAGAACAGAGCCAATGAAATAAGATGAATCTGTCAGATCTTTTAAATAGAAGACGGTCCTGGATATTCTGGCCAGTCTGATTTGAAAGAGCCATTCAGGTTTTAGAATGGATTACAGAAAATAAGAGAATCTGACGATTCAAACGATTCTGAATGATTCAGCTGAATGAATCGACTGAATGAATCATATCGATGGTTCAAATGAAAGAATCAAAAAAAGCCTGACGGCTGATAAAATTGAGTGCTTTGATGAATATTTTTATTGAACGAATTGAATGAATGGCAGGAATATTCTGTCAGTGAGGTATGAAAAATGAGTGTGATTTCAAATATCAAGGAATTCTGGTCCCGATTTGAAGACGAACAGAATGATTTGCTTCAGGCATTGAAGAATAAGGATTATACTGCCTTATCTGAGGTGCTTGAAGGGCTGGATCAGGAATGCTATGCGATCAGCGGAGCCCATATGTTTGTAGAAGATACGTTTGAACAGCCGGAAATGACTTTTGATGCCGGCCCAAATAAGACAACTCAGCTGATTTGTCAGCAAATGAAAAAACTGGCTCCATCTGAGATTAAGAAAGTATGGATTATCAATGATACACTGCCTCCGCTTTCACAAAAAGCCATTGAGGCCCAGCTGCAGATCAAAGATGAAATTTATACTCTGTTTGATTTTACAGCTTTCTATACCTGTGATGATCAGGCGCAGTCGTTTTCTATCCGGTTATACTGCCCAGGATTTTCATTGATTGAAAATCCGGAACATAAACGAGAAATGTGTATCTATCTGGTTGAACTTGCAATCGGTCAGAATATGATGGAAAGCTTTGTCTCCTTTGTGGATTATATCGATCAGCCCGAAAACGGGGTTGATTTCTGTAATCTTACTGAACTTTATGATGTGATTGAAGAAGCGGTTCAGAAGGGAAAGTGGAAAGATTATAAGCATCCAACGGATATTTATTCGGTTTATCAGCCTCATCAGGACTTTGCTCACGATTCATTGCGTAAGGATATGAAAATTATTTTTACGACCAATCCGTCTCTGATTGAAGAATCACTGGGAAATAAGGCGGATGTTCTTCTGGATCTGAAAGCAAAAGATGGAGAATATGGCTATGTCTATTTCTCAAATCTTTTTAATGGTAAGGATGATGCGATTTTCCGACAGGAGCTTTCCAGAAAACTCGATGCTGCATTTGCTCCCCTTCATTATGCCAAAGTTATTGGCGGGGCTATTGGGAAATCTTTCTCATACATCGACCTGATTGTTTTTGATAAGGATCTGTTCCTTAAGGCATTTTCGCAGATTCAAAAGCAGCTGCATCAGCAGGTTGAACTTCACTATCGGGCATTCTCTGAAGACATCTGATACGATTTAAGAATTTTGTTCGCACCCGGAAAATGGCATAACGAAAAAAAGCAAGAACATTTGGATGATATTAAACAACAGGTTCAAATAAGATAAAACGTAACCTTTTGAAATTTGCACGGGCTTTTATTCCCGGTTATCCCTGAATACCATCAAAGGCGGAAATCTTCTCTGTGCTCCAGCTTTCCTCTCAGGAAAGTCGGAAACGGAAGATTTCCGCCTTTTG
>NZ_MPJW01000151.1 GCF_001945525.1 Ileibacterium valens | reverse complement strand
ACGGATCGTTCGGTCGCTGTCAGTGATTTCAATCACCGGCTTTGGACTCTCGTCTGATCCTTCCAAATCCAGGAAGACCGTCCTGTCAATTTCTACGAATTCAAGAGCCGCTGAAGCAGGCGATACGGCGGCAGCTTTTCTGCGCCAGTACTGGAAGGTGGATAAAGCCAGGCCGTTTTGGACGCAGAAGCCAGCCTGAGTCAGACCTGACACCTGATATTGATCAACCAGGTTCATCCACTGTTCCTGATTCAGTTCACGGGATTTGGAAAACAGATAATTATGCATAAAATCCTCCAGTTCTAGTCGAATACAGAATATCGACTGGAACCGGAGGATCTAAGCCCGTGCAAATTTCAAAAGGTTACGATTTTTGGGGGATTTTTGGGGGTATTCTGGAAAAAATCGGTCAGTTTCAAGGAAGAATTATGGAAAGATTCAAAAAGATGGATAAGTGAAAAAACTATAAATAAAGGCTATACAGCCTCTGTGAAGAGGATCTGTATAGCCTTTAAAAGTGTCATGAATTTAGCGGTTGTAGTACTCAACTACAAGCAGTTCATTGATTGGCTGTGCCTGGAACAGTTCGTTTCTTTCTGGGTAACGAACATACTTACCTTTGCGGTTTTCTTTATCCATTTCAACATAGTCAACGAAAGATGGAGTAGCTTCAAGGCTTTCCACGATGGACTTGTTGTTGCGGGATTTTTCAGCGACTTCGATGATGGATCCTGGTTTTACCTGATAAGAAGGGATATCAACCTTTTTACCATCAACGAGGATATGACCATGGTTAACGAGCTGACGGGCACCTCTTCTGGTACCTGCAAGACCTAAACGATAAACCAGGTTGTCAAGACGGCTTTCAAGCATAACCAGCAGGTTTTCACCAGCTGCACCGGATTTACGGCTAGCTTTTGCGAAAGTGTTAGCGAACTGTTTTTCGCTTACCTGATAAACGTTTCTGATTCTCTGTTTTTCCTGTTTCTGGATACCATAGTTGGTAAGTTTTACACGACGAGTTTTGCCGTGCTGGCCTGGAGCATAAGGACGTCTGCTTAATTCTTCACCTGTTTCAAGAACGGAGTAGTTTAAGCGACGGCTCTTTTTCCAAACACTGGATCTGTCTCTGGACATTTGAATATTTCCTCCTATTGTCTTTATACAAAAACAATAGCAATGTACAAATCTTCTTCAGGGGTGTTTCGGGTAAATGTTTTCTCCGGTCAGCTTACCGTTACTCACAAACCCAGCGGGCCCAGACGCCTGACTGAAGACTCTGTATGCTGCTATTCATTCATGCTCGGGTATCATACCAATTTTTAAACCTTAAAATCAATGAAAAGCTATTTTCTGTTTCGATAATCGAAGGAATTCTGAATGAATATCAATCAAATGAAAGGCTATGGCAGATATTCCCTGAAAAATGAATGAAATCAGATTTTTGAAAATAGATTACGCAGAAAGCTGATAAAGCTCAATAAAGGGATATAGTTAATCTGATTCAATTCTTAACAGCTAAAAAGTGTTAAGGATTAAATGGCTTCAGAATGGATCGTTTAAAAATTCAGAAGCGTAGAGGTTAGATGATGATTGGATCAACAGGAATTTTGTTATGCACTGGATTATTATTTTCAAAGCTTTCAAGGAAGGTGGGGCTTCCCGATATTATTGGTATGCTTTTAGCTGGAATATTGATTGGTCCTTATGTACTCAACTGGCTTGATCCATCGTTTTTAAATCTATCTGAAGATTTAAGAAGAATTGCTCTGATTATTATTCTGATTCGGGCTGGATTTTCATTAGATCTTCAGGTTTTAAAAAAGGTTGGAAGACCAGCTTTCCTTCTTTCCTTTTTACCGGCTTCTTTTGAAATCCTGGCTTACACCTTGATAGCTCCAATGGTTCTGCCGCTATCCTGGCTTGAAGCAGCACTGTTAGGGACCGTCATGTCTGCGGTAAGTCCAGCCGTCGTCGTTCCAAGAATGGTTGCGCTCAATGAAAGAAAAACAGGAACAGACAAAGGGATTCCTTCCATGTTGATTGCAGGAGCCAGCTGTGATGACGTATTTGTTCTGGTTCTTTTTTCTGCCCTGTTAGCTTTGCTTGAAGGGGGAAGCTTTCATGCCGCTGATCTGATGGACATTCCAGTTTCGATTTTGTGCGGCTGCGCTTTAGGAATCTTTTGCGGATATATTCTCGGAAAATTTTTAGAGTGGCAGAAGGTACATTTTGCTAAGGCTTCAACAGCTGAAAGAACAATTTTAGTTTTTGGAATGGCGTTTTTGTTAAATAGTATTGAAGGAGTGTTTAAACCATGGATTTCGGTGTCTGGACTTTTAGCGATTCTGACAATGGCTGCCACCATGAAAAATACGCTTTCTGAAAAGGAGTTAAATCCAATTGCGAAAATGACTTCAAATATGTGGAGTGCAGCATCGATCTTTCTGTTTGTTCTGGTGGGAGCTGCGATTGATATTTCAGCATTGAAGGATTCGGGAATTCATTTTGCCGTCTTGATTGCATTATGTCTGATCATTCGAAGTCTTGGCAGCTGGTTGTGTACAGCTAAGACTGGATTAAATATAAAAGAGCAGCTGTTTGTGGTCTTTGCCTATTTGCCAAAAGCGACCATTCAGGCTGCCATAGGATCTGTACCGCTTTCGGCTGGACTGGCCTGCGGACCTTTGATCTTAGCCTGTGCGGTATCTGGAATCATTATCACCGCACCGCTTGGTGCAATTCTTATTGACTGGAGCGCTAAGCGCTGGCTCAATCCATCTGGATCGATTCAGGAAAAATAAGTCAGCAGAGTCCATTTAGATTGAAAGGGAAGAGAATAGTCTCCATGAGCGTAGCAGACCTAACGACTGCATTTGCGCCAGAGCTCTCAATTTGAATACAAAAAACTGGAGCTGATGATTATCAACTCTATAAAAAAAGCGGTTTACCTCCCACTTATCAAAACAGAAATGGAAGGCGGCTGTTGGATGATGTATTATTATGGTTGGACAAAACCGCTTGGCGGCCCGTTACGGTCTGAAAAAAGAATGTAAAATGATATAATTTTGAATGATCATCTATTGATGCAAGGATCTGATAATCTGTACATGATTTGAAATGATCCAATTGTATGAGTCGAGAAACCCTCGCGGTTTTCATTCAGGATCAGACCAAATATTTTGTAAATCTGGGGGATTAAATATATATGGAAAATATCTGGAATGAGGTTCAGGCCTTCTTTATAAATGCTTACGATTACGTATCCAAGCATTTCAGCATTGAACTTCTGACGTATCTCGGGATCGCTGTCATCGTTCTTCTTCTGGTCTGGATTGCCAATCGCCTTGTTAAACGGAACAAGGCACGAAAGAGGCTGGCTGATCTGGAAACGGAGATTAACGATATTCGAAATAACTCCCTGCAGTACAAGTTTAACAAAGCGACTGCTTTTGCCAGGGTGAATGACGATATCATTGACCGGGTAAAGAACCTGACGCCTAAATACGATATCTGTCTGAAATCCATTGAATCCTGTGAAGACATCTATGAAAAGGCAGATGAATTCATCAACAAGCATCGCTACAAAAAAGCGATGAAGACGATGGATGAACTCGAAGGGGTGATCGACGATACTCGTGATCGAATTCGGATCGTCAATCAGTCACTCGATCGAATTCTGGCTAAGGAAACTGAAGTCCGCGAAAAATCAAATGCTGCAAAGGAACGTTTCCGTAATCTTCGCAACATCTACACTCAGAACCGTCCTGCTTACTATACTGGAGCCGGTTATGTGGATGACCAGATTGAAGATATCGAAGAAGCTTTCAACAGCTTTGAAGAATGGATGTTTGCTTCTGAATTCAATAAGGCCAAGGATGAAATCGATAAGATCTCAGCCCGAACCAATGAGCTTTCAGCCATTGTCCGTGACTATCCGGACCTTTATTCCAAGGCAAAGCTTCTGCTTCCGCAGGCTTTGAATGATGTAGAAATGCAGGTTCAGGAAATTGAAGAAAAGAACATCGATATTTCGTATCTTGAAGCGGATGAAAAGATGGACGCGATTCGAAACGCCATTGAAGATGCCATCATCAAACTCGATAATGGAAATGTTCGAAAGGCTGAATCAGCACTCAACACCATCTCTGATCAGATTCTGGTTTTACAGGATGATATTGCTCAGGAAAAGAAAGCTTTCGATGAAATTCATGGAGATCTTGAAACGAACTTTGCCGCGATCGATGAAATCGATAGTGAACTCAAGGAAATTGTCACTCTGTATGCCAACATCAAGGACCGTTTTGGTTTAGAAGACTGGACTAAGCGTTTTGAAGCTGCCAGAGAACAAATGGAACTGCTGAAAAATCAGAGATCACAGATTCAGGAACAGCTGGCTAAGGAAGACACGCTTCAGGTTGATGTCGTGCACTCCTACAGACGTTTTGCGGAAAAGACAGTGAACTTTGGTAAGTCTGTCAAGGAAATGAAGCGTATGCTTGTCGGAGCTAGCTCTGATGAGAATCGGGCCAGAAAACAGGTGATTAAGCTTCAGCTGATTCTGAATGAAGTCAGACTGAATACGATCAACAAGCAGCTGCCATCGATTTCTGATCAGTTTGCTGAAGATCTGCAGGTCGGTGAAGAAAAGATTGCCCGTGTTCGTAAGATTCTTGAACATTCTCCATTAGATGTTCAGGCTTTGAATCGTGAACTTCAGGATTCAATCGACTTTGTTTACAAGCTTTATAACAATGCCAACAACCTGGTTGGCGTGGCCGTAATGGTTGAAAATGCGATTGTCTTTGGCAACCGCTTCCGCTCAACTTATCCATCGCTTGATTCGGATCTAACTCGCGCTGAAGTCTGCTATCAGAATGGGGAATATACACGAGCTCTTAAGATCGCCATTCAAGCTATTGAAAATCTTCACCCGGGCATTTATGAAAAGCTGATTGCTGAAAAGAACCCGGCAGTAATGAACCTGGTATAAGGAAAAACGTAGAGAACACATGATTTATTTTGATAATGCCGCAACAACCTCAGTTCACCCTGAGGTTGTTTCCGCTTATACGCGTCTGTTAACAGAATATGGAAATCCGGACTCCCTGCATACCATCGGACGCGAGGCGAAAAAGAAACTTGAACAATCGAGAACCCGAATTGGAAAAATGCTTGGGGTTCGTCCGGATGAAATCATTTTCACTTCCTGCGCATCCGAATCCAATACACAGGCGATCTTAGGATGTGCGATTGCCAATCAGTCCAGAGGAAAGCATGTCATCACATCCAATGCGGAACATTCATCAAGTGAACATGCTTTTGATGAACTTGAAAGATTAGGTTTTGAAGTAACCCGTCTGCCCATTGGAAGGGATGGGAAAATTTCTCTTGAGGATTTAAGAGCATCGATTCGAAAAGATACCATTCTCGTTTCCCTGATCCATGTCAGTAATGAAATGGGAGCGGTCAATGATCTAAATGAAATTTCAAGAATTGTTTCTGAGCATCCGACCTGTCTTTTTCACGCAGATTGTACTCAATCCTTTGCAAAGATCGATATTCCAGTTCAAAAGCTGGATCTGATGACGATGTCTGCTCACAAGATTCATGGTTTAAAAGGGTCAGCCATGCTGATAAAAAAATCTTCAGTGAGAACTCATCCGATCATTTTTGGAGGTCAGCAGGAAAATGGTTTGCGTGGCGGTACAGAAAATGCGCCAGTGCATACTGTACTGGCTAAAACCATTCGGTTGGCTATGGAAGAAAAGGATCAGGGACTTGATAAAAAGGTACGAACGATTCGAAACTATATTGCTGGTGAAGTGGAAAAGATTCCTGGCGGTAAAGTATTGAATCCAAAGGACAGCGTTCCTTATATTCTCAATATTTCTTTTGATTCAATGACCAGTGAAGTTTTGATGAATGCATTAGATAGTAGAGGGGTCTGTGTTTCCGCAAAGAGTACCTGCTCATCTCAGGAAGCTGGAGGAAATCCAATTCTAAAGAAAATGGGCTGTTCAGATCAGGATGCCACTCATGCCATTCGCTTATCCTTTTCTGGCAATAATACAATGGAAGAAGCAAAGCAGTTTATTCTGATTCTCAAGGAGATCATTCAAAATTATGGATTACAGTTATGAATATTTGCTCGTCCGTTACGGCGAGTTGTCCTTAAAGGGGAAAAACAAGAAAAACTTCATCAACCGACTGCGGGAAAATACAAAAAAAGCGCTCGCCGGCTTTAAGAAATGCAAAGTCGAAGCGGGTTATGACCGAATGTATATTTATCTGAATGGTGAAAATCCCGATACCGTTTCAGAAGTCATTTCGAAGGTCTTTGGTATTTCGTCCTTTTCACTGGCGATGAAGGTTCCGGCCGACATGGATGCCATTCTTGAAGCGACAAAGCAGGCCTGTGATTTAAGTGTTCCTAAAACATTTAAAGTCAGAGCCAGACGTCATGACAAAATGTTTCCGGTCATCTCAGACCAGATTAACCGACAGGTCGCAACTGCCATTTTGAAAAACTCGGATTGGAAAGTGGATGTCCATCATCCCCAGGTTGAAATCATCATCGAAGTCAGAGAAGATGCTGCTTATATTATGACGGATAAGATTGCCGGAGCAGGCGGCTATCCGGTCGGCATTGGAGGAAGAGCAATGGTTCTTCTTTCAGGTGGAATTGATTCTCCAGTAGCCGGCTATCAGGTGATGAAGCGCGGTATTCATATTGAAGCCATTCACTTTGCGGCTCCGCCTTATACTTCGAGTAATGCGTTGGATAAAGTCAAAAAACTGGGTTCAGAAATCAGTGCCTATCAGGGAGACCTGGTTTTACATGTCGTTCCTTTTACGACGCTGCAGTTAGCGATCTATCATTATTGCCCTGAAAGCTATGCCATTACAATCATGCGCAGAATGATGATGCGGATCGCAACTGAACTGGCTAGACGCAGACACTGCCTGGCGGTTGCCACAGGAGAAAGCGTAGGTCAGGTCGCATCACAGACTCTGGAAAGCATGTCTGTGATCAGTCAGATAGCCTGCATGCCAATTCTGCGGCCTCTGGTATGCATGGATAAAATTGAAATCATCGATTTATCCAGAAAAATTGGAACGTATGAGACTTCCATTCTTCCATTTGAAGACTGCTGCACTATTTTTACCCCAAAAGCGCCAGCCACTAAACCTCATCTGGATAAGTGCGAAGAGTATGAAGCAAAATGGGATTGGCAAACTATGGTAGAAGATTGCGTAAATCAAGCAGAAATGATTCGGCTTTCACCAAATATGGATGAAGTTGAAGATGAGGAAGCAGATCTCTTTTAAGACAAATCGACATTATGTTTGAAAGTTAAACTAGAATGATAATTTTATAAAATAATCTTTGCGAATTTCGAAAAACCATATCATAATAAGGACAGAAGTCTCTGCCATTAAGGGAATGGGAAGTAGAAATCATAGGCGGATACAGCCGTACTTTCTTTTGAAGGTGCGGCTGTATTCGTTTTTATTTGTCATGATGCCTGTCACTATAAAAGCAATTCCCAAGTTAATGAAGTTATAAATATGAATATATGTATAAAGTACTGTTGTGATTATCCTTAAGAAAACGAATTCAGCAGGATCAAATCGTCTCTTCGAGTCCGTATTCCGGCTTTTTCGGTTAAATTGCCTATAATTGATACAGGATCAATCTGAAAGAAAAAGGATTCCAAAATTCAATGAAAGATATACATACAATGATTCATTCAAAAAACATTCAAACAAATAAAAAGACAGAAAAAAGTGATTCGATATTAATCTGTCCAATTTGTGGTGATGATCTTCTCATCAATGAAGATTCAGGCCAGAAGAATTTTTCCTGCAAAAATAATCATAGTTTTGATCGGGCGAAAAGTGGCTATCTGAATTTATCACATAAGCAGAAAGTTTCCGGAGACAACAAGGATATGGTTCTGGCGAGAACCCGTTTCTTAGAAGAAGGCTACTATTCATTTATGGCTGATGAAGTGATCAACCTTCTAAAAAAACTTCATCCAGAAAACCTGATTGATATTGGCTGTGGAGAAGGATGGTATACCAGACAGTTTTCAAAATACGCAGATCATACCTATGGAGTTGATCTTTCCAAGGAAGCCATACTTCATGCCTCAAAAAACGACAACAAAACGCAATACATCGTTGCTTCCATTTATCGTCTTCCATTTCGAGCCGACAGTGCAGATGTCATCGTTTCAATCTTTACTCCCATTCCAGAAGAAGAAATCTACCGCGTTTTAAAACCGGGTGGAACGTTTATCAGTGTTTCACCAGGAGTCATGCATCACTATGAATTAAAAGAAGTTCTCTATGATAAAGTCCGGCTGAATGATGAACCTGTCAGGCTTGATCGTTTAAAGAAAGCAGAGGTACTTAAATCTTCGTTGAAGGTTCATGTTAAAGATCCGATGTCGCTTCTTGACATGACTCCCTATCGATATAAATGCCCCAAAGAAGGTTTGCAAAGACTTGAAGAAAAGAAAGATGGTCTGAATGTAACTTTTGATTTTATTATTTCTGTCTACCGAAAAGAAGCCGAATAGATCACAGTTTTAATTTCAAAATACCTGAACTAACGCTTAAGCATCGACCATATCGAATAAATAAGGAATTTCCCTTTATTATTTTTGAAAGGATACCATGAACGATAATACAAACAATAACAACAGCAATAGCAACAACAGAAGAGGAAGATCAGGGATCGTCCACAACAATAACAGCACCTTCTCTTCAAATCGATTAAGATCCTCTCTGAATAGAACTTCAGAGCGCAAGAGAAGCAACCGTTCCGGACTTGGATTATCTGGTTCAGGAGTGCCAGAACGAGCACCAAAACGAGATTATTCAAATTCGGCCAGATCAGATCGAGGAACTTTAAGCACCAATAACCGCTCCAGAAACGATGACCGAACAGACCGCAAGGATTCTATCCGTGTTTTTCATTCTGGTGATGCTCCAGCATATTCTGGCAGATCGCGGTTTGACTCTTTTAACAGACCGGAACGTTCAAACCGCAAGATGGAGCGTACAGGACATGATCGTCGGTTTTCCAGAAATTCTGATGGTTATGAATCTCGACCCTATGACTCACAAAGAACTCAGGCTTATAAATTAAAAGTTCAGCGCTGGGGGATTAACGGAGAAGGAATCGCCTATAAAAACCGAAAGCCAGTATTTGTCGACGGAGTTATTCCAGAAGAAACAGCCTTGATCGAGATTACTGAAGATAACGAAAAATATGCAAAGGGAAAACTGGTTCGGATTCTCGAAGAATCTCCAAGACGCCGTCATACGGTTTGTCCGATTGCTGATCAGTGCGGCGGCTGTGCATTGATGCATGTCGATTACAAAGGACAGGTTCGAGCCAAGGAAAAACTGTTAAAAGAGGCATTGAAAAAATATGCTGGATATACCGGAGAAATTGAACCAATCGTGAAGAATCCGACTCCATTGGCTTATCGAAACGCCTGCAAATTCCCGTTTGGTAAAGATGAAGAAGGAAAAATCACTACTGGAATGTATGAAAGAAATTCGAATGATTTTGTTCCCGTGGCACGTTGTCTGATTCATACCAAAAAACTCGAAAAGATTCGCCATGAAGTCGAAGAAGTTTTACAGAAATATGAGATGAAGCCTTTTGATAAGGAATCTGGCATTGGACTTAGAAATCTCGTTTTAAAAGAATTTGATGACCGTGTCCATATTATCCTTGTTACTTCTGAAATGGATCTTCCAGAAGAAATGGTCAACGAACTGTTGAGTCTTGAAAACGCAGCAAGTGTCTGGCAGAGCATCAAGGATGAAGAAGACATGGAATTTGAAATGTTTGGCAATCGGATGATTCATCTTGGCGGTGACATGAAAATGACTCTGAGTCTTGATGATCTTTCTCTTGAGCTGCTTCCTCGATCTTTCTTCCAGTTAAATACCGCTCAGGCAAAACAGCTTTATGAACAGGTAGTTGAATGGATTCCTGAAAATACTGGACTTCTTGTTGAAGCCTATTCGGGAATTGGCGCTATGTCGTTATTTGCAGCCGATAAATGTGATGAAGTAATCGGAATTGAAGTGGTAGAAGACGCCATTGCAAATGCTAAGGAAAATGCTTTAGCAAATGGAAAAGAGAACGTTCGGTTTATCTGCGGTGATGCCGGTGAAGAGCTTGAAAAAGTCGCTGATGCCCAACAGGTTGATTTCCTTCTGGTCGATCCGCCGCGCAGCGGACTCAACAAGAAGATGAAAGAATCAATTCATAAGGCTGCTCCGGAAAAGATCATTTATGTTTCATGCAATCCGGCCACTTTAGGCAAGGATTTAGCCGAGATGAATGATCAATACCAGATCGAAAAAATTGTGCCTTTTGATATGTTCTCTCAGACTCCTCATGTTGAAGTGGCCTGTCTGCTTTCAAGAAAATACGCTTAAGATCAAAACGATAAGAAGAACAAAAGTGCTAATGGCATTCTAAAGAATATAAATCAGGTGAACTGGATTATTCAGTTTGCCTGATTTTTTTCCGCAAAAGCAATTTTATCAATGATTGACAAGGTTTAATCATGTTTGAAGGATCCGGCCAGCTGTACTGCTGGTCTTCTTGATCTCATGTTCGAACATCGATTTTTTAGAATCAGTACTCGTCTGTTTCAGTGAATGTTTTTTTTTGAAAATTTCAGTTCAAGTTCATCATCGCGGTGTATAAGAAGGCGTGAAAAGGAAAGAAGAAATAAATCCGTCAAGAGACGCCAGAGCAGCTCTTATAAATTCTTTTACTCACCCACCCTGGATTACAGTACGATTTCAAGTTTGATGTTAAGGAATGGAAATCGGAGAAAAATTGAATATGAAAAAATTAAAAACTGAACTTGAATGCCAGGATAAAGTCTTGGTGAAAGATCATTTAGATAATGGAGATTCCACCACGAATTGTTTATCAACAGATACAAATCATGTGCTTAGTGATGCAGTATTGAATGATTTTTATCATAACAAATCTCGAGCTGCTGATCTTTTTGATGCTGCTATGAAGCCTGATATTAGCCATATAAATCCAGATCGATTAAAGCTGTTTAATGAGACGGGAAAACTGCCTGATATAGATCTTGATGTAGATTTTGAAATTGATACCAATAGTATCAGCAGCATTTTATACGAATATCAGGATGAATCAGGACATGAATATTATATAAGTTTGTTTCTGGTAAAACAGAGTCAAGGGGATGACAGTATGCTTCGATTCCTGCTTGATTACGATTATGTATTGACCAGTGATTGGATACGTCGTGAACTGCCTGCAACTGAAGACGAACAAAAAGATACCTTGAAAAACCCGAATGCAAAAAAATATCTTCCAGTGGTTTGTTCAATCGTTCTCCATTATGGACCTGGCCTTTGGGATGAATCGCTGAGTTTTAATGGAGGATTCTTACAACTTGGTTATAGCGTGATCGAAATAGAGGATTTAAAAGAATTGTGCGAGAATCCGGATAACAAGGATCTTAGTATTCTTCTTAGCCTGATGCATGGTCATAAAAATGAGAAGGAAGAAAGTCAAGAAAGGATTGTCCGTCAGGGTGACAAAAAGACTCGAAATAAAGAATTTCAAAGTCAGCTTCTTAAGTCATCGGAAGACGTAATCAGAGTGGCGGCAGCAGTAGCGGGAGAGCCCGATAAAGCCAAAGAGTGGATTGAGCGAAAAAGAAAGGAAAACAGATAGAAGATAAAATTAAAATAAGTTAGTTGAGGTAGCTATGCAAGCCTCTAGGTCAATAAGTTTTATCATTGACAAAATCGTTGACCTCACATTTGCGAAGGTATGCGGACTCATAGCTCAATTTAAGCTTGTATCTTCAAAAAGCAAAGACTCAGAAGAATGGATGGAAGGAACCTTATAACAATGAGTAAATATGAACCATTATGGATTTGGATCGAGGAAAACAAGTCAGAGAATTTCAAAATGAGCTTTGAAGAGATTGAAAAGATTTTAGGATTTCATATTGATCATTCATTCCTTCAATTCAAAAAAGAACTTCCTGAATACGGATTTTCCGTAAAGAAAATATCCATGAAAGAACAGACGGTTGCCTTCGATAAGAATGATGACTGAGAGAATGCAGAATCTGGATAATTGCAGATAAATAGAACTCATTCAGAATTTTCTAACTGTTAATTATTAACTCTGATTTTTTGCATTTTGGTTTGCAAATTGAACAGAGTTTTTTGCATTAAAGACAATCAGTAAGATTTCAAATACTGGGAATAGTTTTCAATTTTTCACATTGTAAATAAATTTAGTAGAGATTAATGGAATAAGCATTTAGACTGTCTGATGTATCTCTAATTTTATGGAGGATAAATAATGATTGGAGAGTGTAATTTTATCTGTGTAAGTCGAGAGCGTACGGCTCGGCCTGCACAGATTTTTTTTGCGATTTGTGCTTTTATTAAGAAAAGAGGAAATGAAATCATGGCTAAAATCAAACGCAATCCTGC
>NZ_MPJW01000140.1 GCF_001945525.1 Ileibacterium valens | reverse complement strand
AGCACAAGACTGTGTGGTCGAACTTGCTTCGAGCCTGACATATGGCAGAGTCAGTGACCTGGATTTTATGCGTCTTGAAGTAAGTCAGATTCTGCTGGCGAATAGAGCCGCTTGTCAGAGAAGCGATAAAACGAGCAATACGGGAAAGGCCAATTTTTCTGTTTCGCGTGAAGGCTTCGCCTTCAATCAGGGAACGATCCGGGCAGTCTGCCAGACCGTCCAGGTAAGAATAGAAGATTTGGCGATACTGTTTAGGGGATTTCGAATGGGTCAAAATAACCACCTCCGAAATCCTTCGGATTATGGATTAGTTCCGAGCTTCGGTCTGTCAAGTGCCATATTCGGATAATTTATAAACTTTTGGAGCAACTCCACTGCTTGTGTTAAAAATCAAAAAAACGAGGAGCGAATTCCGCATGGAAGACACTCCTTAACTTAACGACATTGATAAATTTTTAGAGTCCAAATCTATAAATTTGAGATGGAACGGTTAAAAGAATTAGAACTGGACGGGATAGCCAAGGGTATCGAGAATCTGTAATACATTATTGTACTGTTCGTTGCTTAAATCATCCATTTCGAAGGTAAAAGAACCATCCGGATTGCATCCGATCAGTTTATATCGGCTGGTTCCAGCTTCCTGAAGTCCAGATAATAATTTTCCATTTTGTTCCAGTTCAAACAGGCTGTTGTAATCGTCATCCGTTTCATCCCACAGGTCATCAGAATATTCATTTCTGGCTCTATCCGCATTGCTGTAAAGGCTTAAATCGAAATCCACTCTTCCTGCATTATTTTTGGCATCAAAGGAATATTCATCATGTTCCTGTTCAGTATGAATAATGTCATAACCAGCATTTGCAAATGCATTTTCAAATTCAGATCCAGCGGCATAGGCATTACCTGAGTTCTGGTTGGAATTTGTATTGGAAGAATTGCTGGAATTACTTGAATTGTTATTGGTATTTGTATCGTCTGAAGTCTTTTCATCGTTTACTGAAGTCTGATTCTGGGCATGGTTCGTATTTGAATCAGAAGCTGGTGTATTCGAAGAGCAGGCTGCAAGCAGGCAAGCCAGACTGAATGCTGTAAATAATTTGGTAAATTTCATGAGTTAATCTCTCCATTTCTCAGGGAAAGCAACTTTCGCAGATATTTTTTGTTGACGACCATCCTGAATGATCCAAAAGTCTGAATCCCAATTACTGGAAGATCATATATGAGCAAAGGTTCCTGCTTTGTTTTGATTACTGTTTGGTTGTATGAAAACCTGAATTCTGAATAGCAATAGAGCTGTTTTCTTCCTGTTTCATTACAGTCGACAGATCCATACAATATACAGAAATCAAATCCCTGTTCACTTTCTAACTATAGAGTGTTTGGCTAATCCTGCCATATTCGTGCTCACGTCATCTTAGAAAGAAGATGATTCAACCAACGAAGACTATAATATGTTCGGTGAAGATGTTATTTAAAAAATAATTAGAGCAAGATGATTGAGCAGAAGCAAAGTTGGATGGAAATGAGCAGGAGGAATCTGAAATTGTATTGAAAAATGGAAACAGGGCGTTCATTGCGGTCGGATTGAAATTGACCATGCTGATCCTGTACAGTAAAATTTGAATGCAAAGCTTAGTCTGTCCTTATTATTTCTGTGATTTTTATCGATTGTAAAGTGTAAGGATTAAGCAATTGAATCATCTGCTCAAAAATAAGGCAGATTATGATAACTACTGCTCTGAAGCAGCAACTGGAGGAATCAAAAAATGAGCGATTCAAAAGACAGAAACAATGATCAGCTGTTTAAAGACCTGATTGATGAGGCTTCGAGCATTGGCAGCTTAAATATAGAAGAAAGAAATTTTGAGGATTTCGTACCGGCAACAGCCGCTCGAGAAGTGGTCGATCAGAAACCTTCACGAAGAATTTTTGGTAAGCGATCAAAACGCCAAAGTCCGCAGTCTGGCTTCAGACCCATTGTAAATGAAGAAGATCAGGCCGATAAGACGATGGAACTTGATCCAGAATCAGTCGCTTTAATTGCCAAATCTCCTGTGGAAGACCGTAAACCTCAGCCAACACGGCAACTAAAGAATGAGGATTTTAAAGTAATCTCTCCTTTTGGCCCGGAAGCTTCTAAGGAAAAGACCAAAAGTGCAATTGAACTTTTGCGTGAAGAACGAGAAGCGGAAAAGAAAAAGGCCGCTGAACTCGAAGAAAAGAAGAGACAGGAAATTCTGACTGCAGAAACGATTGTGGCAAAAACAGAGGCCGAAAACATAGAAGATCCAGAAATTGATCACACTCATTCCATGCAGGCTCCGGAAGCGGCTCTTACCTCTTCCAATCAAGCATCCATTTCATATGCAAAAGATGAACAAAAGCCAAAACAGGTGATCTCCAGGGTTCATGTATTCGATTCGGCAAATCATATTGATGAAACAAATGGCTTCTCTTTTGAAAAGAATGCAAATGAAAGTCATGAAGATATAATGGGTCATGGAGAGGTCTTTGAACCGGAGCATCATGTGGCTGGAAGTCTGTCTGTAAAACGATTGAATGGACATGAGGAAGAAATGGATCAGAATGATCCTTCCTTGAGCTCAACCTTCACGTCATTGAATTTGATGGGTTCAGCTGCAGCCAGCGCCCTTCTGGAAAATCATCAGGAAGAAGAGCCGATCACTCTGATCGAAGAAGATGAAGAAGATCAGATTTATGATCCTTCAGCCAGCCTGGTCGATGACTATGATTATGACCTGTATCAGGACCGTAAGCACTTCTTGATGAGTGATTATAAAAAGATGGAAGACTATCTCGAAGCTCAGGCCAGACAGGGATATCATTATGTTTCACACGAAGGAAAGAAATTCTTCTTCCATAAAGGTGAACCGAGTAATGAATACTATGAAGCGATGTACTTTACCAAAGAACCTGTTGAAAGCCAATGGCAGCTCTGGAAAGAGCAGGGCTGGGAATTTGTTCACCGCACAGAAGGCAAGAAGCGATCCGATTATGGATGGATTATTTTCCGCCATCCAGAAGAACCCGGACAGTTTAAACGGGAGATCGACAACAACAAAGAGAAATACCGTTTCTTCAGAAAGTATTCCAACTCCTGCCGCTCGACGTTATTTGTTCTGTTCATCTGCATGGTTACTTCGGTCATCACCGCCTTTTTGCAATGGCAGTTTAAAGGCTATTTAGCCGGTATCCTGTTTTGTGGATTCGTTTTCCTGGTTTCTTTATATTTCTGCATTGTTTACGCTAGAATGCTTACGAAAAGCCGTAAACAGGCGCAGCTTTTAAAAGCCAGAATTCGCCGCAGTGAAAATGAGAAACAAAAAGACATCGCCAGCGAAGAAACCAATCTCGATAATGACTGGGATGAAATTGATGATGAAAACGACCACTCCGAAGACTGATCCAGCAAGCTTCATTGAGCGATTTTTGAAGTGATGAATTAGACAGGAACCGTATTCTGAATATTTCCACCCCTGTCAAAGTCAATCGACAATCGATCAACAGAATCAAATTGTTTTGAACATTATTTTTGATTGATGATAAAAAATATACAAAAGGACTGCTAAAGCCACTGATTATAAGCAGAATCAGAGTTTAGCAGTCCTTTTTTGTCTGGATAGAGATGAAATGGATCTTTTTGAAATCAGTCACTGAATACTCTTAATATACAGCACAAATCTGACCAGAATGGAATCAGTCCTGTAAATCAAGGTGTATAAGTCCCTGGTCAACGAGTTCCGAAATTGTTTTTTCTAACACTTCGCTGGCCATTGTGACTGTCTTCAGACATTTTTCTTCTTTCGAATAGAAGTTTGGTTTGATCTTGGCACAATCACTGTGATTGGCTGCCTGTCTGAAGTTCTGATGAAGCAGAGCACTCGAAGGCCGTAATGCATCAAGGTGAGAATGAGCTTTGTCAGAGACGATCAACTTCGAAATAACGGCATTGCAGGCTACCAGTGCGCCACAGACGCTGCCGACATACATTCCACTGCCAAACCCACTGAGCATTTTCATATCTTCATCATGAAGATTGAGATGATAGAACTCGTTTGCACCTCGAATAATGGATTCTGAACAATTCAACCCATGTTCTTTATAATTGGTTCTTACAATATCTGTTAATGAATTCATGTCTTTATTGTAGCGGGTAGGTTCTTCAAAAAAAAGAGACCCTGGGAAAATAGCTTTTCAAAATGAAACGGATTGATTATCAGGTAAAATATAATCTGAAATTAATGATAAAGAAATCTCAATTTCTGTTTTTGTTCGAAAATTAACGGGATTGAGGGTACAAATTTTTAGTAAATTGCCTGAAAAAAATGGTTCTGCTATACTGTCGCAGAAAGGAAGAAAATATGAACAACCAGGATATTTTGATGGTTTTGCCGAAAAATACCATTCATACCCCCAACGAAATGAGCCAGGATTGGGAGATCGACAAGGATGGCGGCGGAATAACCATCTATACAAAGAACAAACTTCTGGGATATGCTGATTGGAGAAATCGTAAGGATTTTGGATTCAGTCGACCGGCAATTAATATTCAGCTTCTGGACAGTGAGCAGGAAATGAATGTCTTTGAAGCTTTAATCAGCCGACTGGCGACTGCTTATGAAATGATGCCAAGCCGATATCCGCTTTATATTCGCCTGCCGCAGCAGCATACCTCATTGATTGCTCAGGCAGCCCGAATGGGGTTCATTCCGTATTTTGGCGAATGGAAGGAATCGTCAAAAGAAAACTCCGAAAATGACTGGAAAAAGATAACGGAACAGCTTAGACATGATTTTCCAGCCACTCAGTTTGCGGTATGAAACGTAATCACTTAAAAACCGATGAACACATAACGGCCGAACGTCAGAAGAAAATTGCACTGATCAATGATCTTTCTGGATTCGGCCGCTGTTCATTAACGGTTTCTTTACCAATCATATCGGCTTTAAAAGTTGAGTGTGCAGTCCTTCCCACCTGTATACTGAGCAACCATACAGCCTATCCTAGTTTCTATATCAAAGACTGTACCGAGGATATGTCCCCATGGATGGAAGAATGGAAAAAACTCAATCTTTCATTCGATGGAATTTATACCGGATTTTTAGGTTCTGAAAAACAGATTGATGAAGTTTTGCGGTTTATTGAATTGTTTAAAAAGCCAGAGACCATTCTGATCGTTGATCCAGTCATGGGTGATCATGGAAAGATTTACGCTACCTATACCGATGGAATGTGTGAAGGAATGAAAAGACTCGCTCGAAAAGCAGATCTGATTCTTCCAAACCTGACAGAGGCATGTCGTCTTCTGAATATCGAATACAGAGATGATTTTTCCTTTGATGAGCTGGAAGAAATGGGTAAAAAGCTTCTTGAATCTGGACCATCCAAAGCTGTGATTACCGGATTCGAAAAAGATGGTGAAATTCTAGATCTTGTCTTTATCAAAGGTGAGAAGATGAAAATTCACAGAGGAGAAAAGATTGAGCCATCAAGACACGGAACTGGAGACGTTTTTGCCAGCATCGTAGCTGCAAAAATGATCCGTCACAAAGATCTCAACGAAGCAGTGAAGGATGCAGCAAAATTCATCCGCAAATGTCTCAAAATTTCTTCAAAGCTTCATGTCCCCAGCGAAGAAGGGGTTGCGTTTGAAGAAATTCTGACTGAACTGCATTAAGAATCTTTATAAAAAGCTATGGTTATTCTGGTACTAAAATTTAAAAATTAAGCGTTGCATTGTATAGGAAACAATATCTTTTATTTCAGAAAATAAGAGATCTGACCTCAGTTTTTTTACCGAAAACTGATTTCAGATCTCTTTATTTTTACTCTTGCTTTGAGGTTTCGATATTCATATCCGTCGCCATCAGATTGAATCAAAAATTTAATCTTGTTATAAGGTTCTCTAAGATGTTTTTGTTAACAGGGGTATAACATAGTTTATGTTTTTGTATTTCAAAAAAATGTTATTATAAGTTTATGTAAACCGTTTTTTTTAAGGATGGATATTATGAATCAAAAATCGCAAAGCAAATGACTAACTTGCTTTTACTATTAGTACTGGCTTTACTATCTGGATATGCAGCTTATCGTTATATTGAAAACCAGCCTGAAAATGTCATAATTAAATTCGTTATCTGGTATGTTGTATTCACTTTTGCCATTGTAATTTGGTCTTTCAAATCGCCAGTAAACTATTTTGTTCTCTTAGGAATTAGTACGGCTGCTATAGTTATTGGTCTCATTCTTTTCTGGAATGTTGATCCAGCAATAGTCGATTTTTACCTTCCACAGCCACTGGGTTATCTGATTGGCACTTTGTTCACGAGTAAAAAATGATCAGCCTGACAGCAACCAATAAAAGAATTACTGTTCTCTTTCAATTGATAAACCAGGATTTGATTTCACTTTCAGACTTATCTTGAAGCTCGCTCAATAAGAAACCGGCCGCAGAATTTGATCTGCAGCCGGCTTTTTTGGTGGTTGATCGGATTGATGTATTTTGATCAAGCGAGATATCGGACTGATCAAAGTAATCCATTTTCACGAATTGGAAATTCTTACTTTTCTTTGTTGAAATCTTCGATTTCTTCCAGCTTGTCATAGATATCAAAAATCAGCTTTTCGGTATCCTCCCAACCAAGACAAGGGTCTGTAATGCTTTTTCCCAGCTCGTAGTTTTCGCAAATATCCTGACGGCCTTCCTTAAGATAGGATTCGATCATAACGCCTTTGACCATATCACGGATTTCCGGATGATATTTACGATTGTGTAAAACATCCATGACGATTCGGATCTGTTCTTTAAACTTCTTATCTGAGTTTGAATGGTTGGCATCAACAATGACAGCTGGGTTTATCAAACCAGCTTTTTTATATAGATCGTGAACGATTTTTAAATCTTCATAGTGATAGTTTGGAATGGTTTTTCCGTACTTATCTACGCCGCCGCGTAGAATGACATGAGCTAATGGATTTCCATCAGTGGATACATCATAGCCGCGGTAGATGAAACGATGCGGATGCTGAGCAGCAGTCACGGAATTCATCATAACCGAAAAGTCACCTGAGGTTGGGTTTTTCATTCCAACGGGAATATTCATCCCAGAGGCAACCAGACGATGCTGCTGATTTTCAACTGAACGGGCTCCAACGGCTTCATATGACAGCAAATCATCTAAAAAGCTTCGGTTTTCTGGATAGAGCATTTCATCAGCGGTGGATAAGCCAGTTTCTTCAAGAACCCGCATATGCAGATTTCGAATGGCTTTAATCCCTTCAAGAAGATCAGGTTCTGCATTAGGATCCGGTTGATGAAGCATGCCTTTGTAACCATCACCAGTCGTACGTGGTTTATTGGTATAGACTCTGGGAATGATCAGAATGCGGTCTTTGACTTTTTCGTTGATGTCAGCAAGACGATGGCAATATTCAAGAACCGGCTGTTCAGAATCAGCTGAACATGGCCCGATGATTAGTACGAATTTGTCTGATTTTCCAGAGAAGACATCGCTGATTTCCTGATCACGCGAAGCTTTGACTGCTTTTGCATGAGCAGACATGGGCATTTCCTGTTTGAGGATTTCTGGTTCAGGCAGGCGGGAATGCATATGTAATGACATTTTCTTTCATTTCCTTTCTTAAATTTACATGGTTTTCATTATAGCAAATTTGTGATCTTCTAAAAGTGGGATTGTTTTCAAATTCTGGAGAATGGAATGAAAAAGGATCGAATAATGAAGTGAGCTCAAAAGGATTAATCATTCTGAAGGAGAATCCTTCATTGCATAACTGACCTGTTTTTACAGCAGAAATATGAAATCAATCTTCGACTTAGTCATCAGGCACTCAATTCAGTCTGAGAGAGCAATCATTGTCGGGCATCAATATGATATGAGAATTATGGAATTTTTATAATTGAAATGAAAGAAACGAAGGGAGGATCCGAATATGACGATCCGTGAAGATTTAGAAAAATTCAATGATGATGTAAAACAGCATGTACAGAGTGCTGAAACTGATCATGAAGAAAGAGTGATTCAGGCAGACGAAAGAATCATTGAGGTTGAAAATAAAAAGGAAATGGCTCATGAAGCCAAACTGGTTGAAAACGAAGCACTTGATGAAGAAAGCGGTCTGAAGAAACTTGAAGACAAGATCGAAAACGCTGAAATCAAGCACGAAGAAAAAGTAATCGCCCGCAAAGAAGACAACATGGCTAAGGAAGACGAAAAAATTCTGAAACATGAAAATGAATTCTATGCCGAGCAGGATCAGATCGATCAGATCGATGAAAAAGAAGGCAAATAACTCTGACTATTTGTTAGTCGAATCGATTGATTGAACTGAATGATTTGAAAACCAAAGCACAAATTGAATTTTAAACCCAAGTTGTATGATCAAAAACAGTGGAAAAGTTGAATCAGCGTTTCTGCTGTTTTTTTAGTTGGTTTTTCGTTGTTGATTTTTTCAGTATGTCTGAAAGAAGAATCTTAACAGGCAATGAAAACATCGGTTTTTGTTTAGAGTTATAAAATGGTTTTAGAAAGATGATCTGATTCTGAGATTGTCCATTATAAAACAAATTGGCACTTAATACTTGCGAATGCTAATAGAGCGTTGTAAGATGCATGACGAACAGAGATTATTGATTCATTCAATGGAAGACGTGCTAAATCCAAAATTCATAAATGGTAAATCGAACAAACCATGAATCTGAACAATTATTTTCTAAGGAGGATGTTGAATATGGCTGAAATTAAGGAATTCAAAGCTGAGTCGAAGCGTCTGCTCGACATGATGATTCATTCGATCTATACACATAAGGAAATCTTCTTACGGGAGCTGATCTCTAATGCTTCCGATGCAATTGATAAATATTATTTATATGCTTTACAGAATGGTCAGACACCAGCAGATTTAGGAATCCGAATCGATCTGGATGAAACCAACCGTACCCTGACAATTTCAGATAATGGAATTGGAATGGATGAAGAAGAACTTGAAGATAATTTAGGAACTATCGCAAAATCCGGATCTTCTGCTTTTAAGGAAGAGATGAAGAAAAAAGAAGAAGCTGAAAATAAGGAAATTGACATTATTGGCCAGTTTGGCGTTGGCTTCTATTCGGCATTCATGGTAGCTGATGAGGTGACCGTACTTTCCAGAAAAGCCGGCAGTGAGCAGGCTTACTGCTGGAAGTCGGATGGAATCAATGGATATACCCTTGAACCGGCTGAAAAGGAAGGTCGGGGAACCACAATTATTCTGAAGCTCAAAGCGGATGATGATATGGAATCCTATTCAGAATATTTGAATTCCTATATGATCAGCGATCTGGTGAAGAAATATTCTGATTACATTCGTTATCCAATCAGCATGGATGTTGAAACGCAGAAGATGGTTGAAGGCACTGAAGATAAGGAAACTCCAGAATTCGAAACAGTCAAGGAATCGAAAGTTTTAAATTCGATGACTCCACTCTGGAAAAAGCCAAAATCTGAGATCACTCAGGAACAGTTTGACCAGTTCTATAAGGAACACTTTGTCGATTACCGCAATCCTTTAGAAACGATTTTCTTCAAGGTTGAAGGAAATACAAGTTTTACCGCCTTGCTGTATATTCCCTCAGCTATTCCTCAGGGATTCTATACCCGTGAATATAAACCGGGACTGCAGCTGTACTCTAAAGGTGTATTCATCGAAAACGACTGCGAAGAACTGCTGCCTGGTTATCTGCGGTTTGTAAAAGGTCTGGTCGATTCACAGGATTTATCCCTGAATGTATCCCGTGAAATGCTTCAGCATGACCATCAGCTGCGCGTGATCCGCAATCGAATTGAAAAGAAAGTTCTCTCTGAACTCTCTGGATTATTAAAGACGGATCGTGAAAAGTACGAAAAATTCTGGAAGAACTTTGGTCTTGATCTGAAATTTGGTGTTTACAATGCCATGGGCAGAGACAATGAAAAACTTGAAAATCTGCTGTTATTCCATTCTTCTGCTGAAAAGAAACCTGTCACACTTGAAGAATATGTTTCTTCCATGCCGGAAGATCAGAAAGATATTTACTACATTTCCGGTCAGTCCATTGATGTCATGGATAAAATGCCAATCGTTAACAGACTGAAATCCAAAGGATTCCAGGTTCTGCTTTTAACTGAAGAAGTCGATGAATTTGTATTGCAGACGATTGGTGCTTACAAGGAACACCCATTCAAGAATGCGGCTCAGGGAGATCTTGATCTGGATACTGAAGAAGAAAAAGAAGCTCTGAAGAATCAGAATGAAGAACATAAAGAGCTGCTGGAGTTCATGAAGGAGTCCATTCCTGGAGTCAGTCAGGTACGTCTTTCCAATCGTCTTCAGGATGATCCAGTCATGCTGGTAGCCGGAGAAGGATTATCCTTTGAAATGGAAAAAGTCTTCCAGACCATGGCTGCTCAGTCCGGCGAAGAAATGCCTCCAATGAAGGCTGACCGGATTCTTGAGATCAACCCGAATAATAAGATCTGGAATGTGCTGAGAACTGAATATGCAGTAGACAAAAACAGAGTAAAAGAAATCAGTCAGGTCCTCTATGATCAGGCCTGCCTGATCGAAGGATTCCCAATTGAAGACCCAATCGAATACAGCCGTAAAGTGGTTGCTCTTCTTTCGGATTTGAATGAATAAACGAATTTGCTTTTGCGAAAAATAAAATGAAATAGATTGAAAGACTCGAATTTTCGACATTTTCAGGAAATTTGAGTCTTTTTTTATAATGTAAGAAAAGAAGTTGTCATTTTAAATACCTATTCCATTATTGTTAAATCTGAGGTACAAAATGTGATTGAAACAAGAAACGAAACAACACAAAAATCTATGGGAAATCCACCAAAAAACAAACAGGTGACCAATAATGAGGATACTCCCATCATCAGTGTCAGGCATGTCAGCAAGATCTATCCAGTAGAGGATGATGAACCGGTAAAAGCTCTCGATGATGTATCTCTGGATATCTATCCTGGAGAGATCTGCTGCATTTTTGGTCAGAGTGGATCTGGTAAGAGCACGCTTCTGAATCAGCTTGCCGGACTTGAAAAGCCGGAAATAGGGGCTATCCGAATTCAGAACACGATCCTTAATCGGTTAAATGAAGAACAGCTCGCAGTTTTCAGACAGAAACATATTGGATTTGTCTTTCAGTCCTACAATTTACTGGGCCATTTAAATGCGCTTGAAAATGTGGAAATGCCGCTCATCTTTCAGGGTGTGGATCCAGTCAAGCGAAAGCAGCTGGCAGAAAATATGTTAATAAAAGTTGGACTCGAGAAGAGAATGCTGCATTATCCAAGACAGATGTCTGGGGGACAGCAGCAAAGAACGGGTATTGCCAGGGCGTTTGTCAGCCATCCTTCAATTGTTTTTGCAGATGAGCCAACAGGTAATCTGGATTCAAAATCTTCAAAACAGATTATGGAGATGTTTTTAAAGTTCTCTCGAGAGTTCCATCAGACCATTGTTATTGTCAGTCATGATCAGGAAACCGCCAATTATGCCGATCATATTATTCGTTTGTCAGATGGAAAAATTGTTGAACAGATTCGAAAATAACATACTCTTTTATGGTGCTCTTGAAACTACGATCAAGTGACAAAATCAGGAAATACTGTTTATCTTCTTTTTCAAGAAATAGTAGTTTTACTCCAGAATAACGAATGAACGAATCGCTTTGAAATGTAAAAAGCAGGTTCATGAAATTGGTGGATAATTTAATTTAGAAATATCGATTGAAACCAGATCTGAAAAGAATGGCTTCATTTTGTCAAGAAAGAAATTAGAAACAGGAAATTTAAAATGCGAACAAAATCAGTGAATAAAAATTTAGCTTTATTACTCGCAGGTCTGCTTATTGCCGGAGGCGTACAGCAGCCTGTATTTGCGAAAAGAACGGATGAAAAAGAACTGCAGAATCTGCATATTCTGATATGAAAGCCCCCCTTGTCAAGGGCGCACTGAGGGCTAACTAATTTATTTTTTAACTACATAAAGGGATTAGTGAATGTCATGCATAAATCCTGGAATGGATTCATCAGCTATTTAAACCAATCTGATATACGTGGATTTTCACAGGTTAATGGTTTCGCTGAGACCCCACCATCTAAAAACGCGGATTAACATAGAATTATCGTGGATAGTCAAACCTCTTACTTCCAGGACTTATGAATGACATTCATTTCTCTGAACTTTATTGTCAATTGTTCGTTAACTTCAGATAAAAAGACTTAGAGTGCTGCAAATTCTGTTAAAACTTGGTTGTTCCGTTGATTTGATTTGAACATTTATTTTTTATTGTGATGTTTTGGCTAAGGATTTCACCAGTGAGTGGATCACAGTGAGAACGATTCTCAATGTGATTCGTAGCCATTCCCCAGATGAAGCAAGCCATTTCCCTGGCACAAGCAGCGATTGCAATATTCCGGTTTTTTCCGTTGTTCATCATGGATTTAAACTTACTGATAAACCGTGTATTTCCTTTAT
>NZ_MPJW01000082.1 GCF_001945525.1 Ileibacterium valens | reverse complement strand
GTTTTGAAAGATCCATGGTGTGGTCTTGATGGCAGAATGGAAATACCCAGACACTTTTCGAACCTGGCAGTCAAGCATTCTAACGGCGACGATAGTGAACAGCGAAAATAGCAAGAGGCCATGCAAAGAATATTAGCGAAAGCACCCTGTATCTATGACGGATATAGGGTGCTTTTTATTTATGAAGACGATATAAACCTTATCTGTAATCTATGGTTTTCTAAAGACCATCACTCTATAAACTTCAATATATACGGAAGCAATCAAAAAATATGTGCATTAGGTCTTCATCAATTCCTAGATTTTCTATAGAGAATTATGTTCACTGCTCAAATAAAGAAAGAAATTAATGAAGACAAATGTTACAATGTGGAGTATTCAGAGAATTTCTGAAAATGATGAGGATAATTATGGCGAATAAAAATGAACAGCTGATACAAAACCTGAATACAGTGGCTGAATGCAATTCTGCAATTCAGGAGATTAATAAAAAATTTAAAGCGACTATGTATGTAGTGATGGTCTGCGTCGTTCTTTATCTGCTCGCTTTGTTCTGGCTGAGAAACAACGGAGTTGTTTTAATCATCTGTATTCCAATGCTGATCTTTGCGGTGATGAATAATCGATATGGAAAACAGATTCGGGTGATTGCAGGAAAACGCGAACAGATTCGAAAGGAAGAAGCAAGAGTCAACGCCGAAACAAATAGTGAGGGTGCAGAAGTGGTTGAGCTTCAGCCAGGAGATATTACTGAAACGATCACCAATGCAAAGTCTTTAAATGATCTTCCTAAGGAATACACAGTTCTTGATGAAGTGATGATCAACGAACGACCGGCAGCTCATATTATCGTTTCTCCATATGGAGTTGTCATTGTGGATAATGAAGACCGTACTCAGGAAGTTCGTGATCTGCTTGAAAACCTGAATATTGAATATCCGATTACATGGTATGAACCGGTTTCTGAAGAACAGGTGTTTGATTTGGCTTCGAAGATTCAGGAAAACAGAACTACGGTTTTAACGGAACCAGAAATCTATAAAATTCTTTATCGTCTGAATGGATTAGCTTAAATTAAAAAATGAATATACACTAAGAAATGCCTTTGGTAACCGAAGGCATTTTTCTTTAGGAATGAAAGTAGACTTTTTAGGATCATTTTTGCCAACTTGATCATTTGGATTATTGATTTGAATCCATCACGTAAAAACAGCCTGCAGAAGGAGATGGGCTGCAGACTGGGAATATTCGAAATAAAAGGGATGGATCTTTCGATGCATCCCTGGAACCATCCAGGAACGACCGATACTAGTAAATATTGTTCAGGCTTACTATAATTGTTTGGCTTTCTTATAAACAGTTTCTATCTTGGTTCGCTGGCTATCTAGTAATTTATAGCGTTCCAGCCTTCCTTTGTCTTACCGTTTCCTTCAGCTTCAGCCGCGTATTGCGATTGATTGGATTTCATCCGATGCTTGCAATCATCAGGGTGATCAGTTTTTCCATATCCTTGGCGCATCTAATTTTGTTTTTGCTGAAGTCGCTCATTTATCGTCCTTTGCTCTGCCTGCTACAGAACATCAAATCATTTTCTTTGGACATATCACACATTTGTGAGTGCGTAATTCGTGTTACGCCTGGTATGATTATTCATGACGATAATGCATTCAGATCGATTTAGATAATCTGTTCTTTTGGAAGATCTCAAAGATTGTTAACTTTCCATCTGGATAAGCTGCCTGATTTCTTCCTCATTTTAGCTAGCCATTTCCTTCTTTACGAAAATGACTTCTGCCTTATGACCAGTGATTCTTTCCGCATCAAACGATCCATTCAGATCACCTTGATCTGGCAGTCATAAACTCCATCGAGTTTGATTTTACAAAGATTCTTTTGAAGATCTACTGATTTTCCTCTTTTGAGTTTCAGCTTTTGCAGATTAATTTATCTTCTGATTCAGAAGAATCTGGAATTCATATTCGCTCATTGCAAATATCCAAAATTCTCTTTCTTTGATTCACTCTGGCTCATTGCCAGGTTTCAGACAATCATTTCGTTTATCTGCCTGCTCTTCGATTCCTCAGGTTCCATAAGAGATGAACAACAGGTTCACTTCTTATAAAAATTCATCCACTGTTTTGCTTTACTGCCTTCCGTTTCTGGGAATTTCTGCGACAGATTCTTTCTGAATCAGGAATCATTTTATTCGCAAGTGGCTGCTGCTTTTACCATTTTCAGAATCTATCCTGAATATTTTGGAATAACTTCTCACTGGTTTCTTTTCAGCCAGTCATTTCTGATCTGCCTGGTTTCTGTTTCCAGATCGATTCTCAACTTCCTGATCATTCTATTCAAGATATTTTCTGATCCAGTCCAAGTTCTTATGCATCAAAACATCGTTTGAATTTGGAAATCAGAATTCTTTGTATGGGTGATTTTAACGTCTTTTCTGATGAGCCTGTTATCGGTTTTTTTGTTCCTGGTTTAAGAAGATCTTCTGTTCTTCTTAAGGTGATTCCATGATATCGTCTTCAGGCAGTAAAGAAAATGGGGTTGTCCGTAATGGGCGCTAATCTGTCTGTTCTGGTCAGATGCTAAAATTTTTTATTGTTAGGCTGCGAATGGTAAAGTAAATTTTCGATTTCAGTTCATAACCAGTTTGTAATTGATATGAAAAAATTTCGTAAAATGAACTTAAGAGGATAATGGTCATGGTTTAAAGAGATACGAAAAACAGAGAAGAAGAACATGAGAATTTGCAAAAGAGGGATACTAAAATGAATTTTGAAAATAAGCATTGTGATGAAGATCTGAAACAAAAAATTCGATTTCGCAAAACATACGTAAAGACAGTACCGGTATTTAAAAATAAATCGGTCAAGGCTATTCTGGCTTTATGCCTGAGCTTTTGCCTGCTGGTTATTGGAGCCATTGGCTGCGCGAAAAGGGAGACTATTCATATTGGAGTTCAGAATGATAATGAATTGAAGATTATGGCAGAAATGGCCTCCTTACTTTTACAGGAACAGGGATACCCATCCCAAATTATTGAAATTGATGATGGACTTCAGACTTTGCATTCAGCTGTTCTGGGAGGAAATATTGATATGTATCCAGGATTTACCGGTGAAGGCTGGAGCGATATTCTCAACCAGAAAGAAACATACCGAAAAACCAGACTTTCAGAACTCAAAAAGCAATATGAAAAAATGAATATGCAATGGGTTGGAGTGCTTCCCGCCTACTCGCTTTATACTCTGGCTGTTCGTAAGGAGACGGCAGATAAATATAACCTGAAAGATCTCAGTGATCTGGCCAAAGTCAGCAAAAATCTGACTTTGGGATCCAGTTTGACAGACCTCGAACGACAGGACAGCATCCATCTGCTTGAAGAGATCTACGATATGGATTTCAAGACGACAAAGGTGATGGAATCAGATCAGTTCATCGAAGCCTTAAAAAATCAGAGTGTTGACGTGATTCCAATTCGAAGTAATGATGGAAGGATTAAGAATTCTGACTTTGTTACTTTAATTGATGATCGAATGGCTTTACCGGAATCTTCACCAGGTTATGTTTTAAACGATCAGCTTTTAGAAGATGATCCTCAACTTGAAAGTGCACTTGAACGGATTTCATCGGTGATCAGCGCAAATGATCTTTCCGAGATGAACAGGCGAACAAAACAGGAGAAGGAAGATCCCCGGGCAGTCGCCAGAGAGTTTCTTCAATCCAAGGGAATGCTCCCTTAAATCTCTTATGGAAACCGCAATCAATCCTGTGAATAATACGTAAGTCATTAAACATTTCTGTATGTTTCACAATCACGAATCATTCATGTCTAAAAAGCAGGAGTCATATGAAGAACTTTTCATATGACTCCTGCTTTTAAAACACATCCTACCAGAGATAGGGGATCAGACGGTATCTGACTTTTTCTGTGTATTCTGTATAGCCAGGCAGATTCTGGTTTAGAAACTGTTCTTCTGAACGAATTCTTGAAGCAATTATGAACGGATAGACAAGAAATACCAGAAAGCCAGGCAATGATCTTAAGATGAGCGGCATTGAAAGGAAAAGGACCAGAGTGATTGCATACATTGGATGACGTACGATTCCATACAGACCACTGTCTACAACCGTCTGACCATCCTGGACCTGAATCGTTCGTGATAACCAGGTGTTTTCCCGAAGTACTTCTGCATATAAGGCATAAGAAATAAGGAACAGAATACAGCCAAATAAGGAAACCGATTCAGGAAGTATTCCAAACTGATATCGGTAGGATAGCCCAGATACAATCAATCCAGCAATAAACATGAGAGCGCTCTGTTTTACGACTGTTTTCTGTGCGCTAACTTTCTCTTTTGAATCCAATCGGCTTTTTAACAATGCCGGATTTTTGACCATCATAAACAGACCGGCTATAAACATTGGTATAAACAAAATCCCCATAAGAATCCAGCCGGATTTCCAGTGAACAGTTCCTGCCGGAATAAAAAGCAGGCATCCTAAAAGGAGAACTCCTGATAGAAATTTGCAGATGGCTTCCAGGAAAAGATGGATCGAAAGATTTTTCATAAACATGACTCCTTTTGTCGCTTCTGACAAGGTAATACTAAAAATAAAAAAAACTAACAAGAAACCAATATAGTGATTCTTGGTGTAAAGCAGATCACTCTTATCCAGATTTTGCAGTTCTATCCACACAGCTTTGTTCACTCGATTGGCTGGTGCGGGCAGTGAACTTTACCATTTGCCGAAAAGACTGTAGATTCCTATGAATCTTAGTGCATTTGAGGATCTCTTTGTGTATTGTAATAACTATAGGAAACGTTTTCATTAAAACGTTATATAGAAATCTGGAAAGGAGAACAAATGGCTAAGAAAATTACCATTAAGGAAATTGCCCGCGAATCCGGCTATTCCATTGGAACCGTTTCAAGGACTCTGAACCAGATGCCTGGCGTTTCTGAAGAAGCCCGGGAAACCATCATGCAGATTGTCAGGAAATACAATTTTGAGCTGAATACGAATGCAAAATTCCTGAAGCAAAGAAACCGTTCAGGAATCATGATTCTGGTTCGAGGCAATAACAACATGCTTTTTGCGGATCTGCTTGAAAAGATGCAGATGCTCATTACAGAAAAAGGATATGATCCTTTAATTTATTACATTTCGGAAGATCAGGATGAAGTTGAAGAGACATTAAAATTCTGCAGAATCCGTTCTCCAATGGGCATCATGTTTTTAGGCAGTACCCGTGAACATTTTCGTAAGAACTTTCAGAAAATCACGATTCCATGTGTTCTGGTTACTAACTCAGCTATGGGACTGCCTTTTAACAATCTTTCAAGTGTCACTACCAATGATTCAGCTGCGGCGCAGTTTGCCGTTGAATACCTGTTTTCTTTAGGGCATGAACATATAGGCATCATCGGCGGAAGTCTCTCTGACTCACAGGCAGCCAAATCCCGCTATCAGGGAGCTCAGTATGCTTTCTATAATCGTCAGATCCCTTTTAACTTTGAAAAACAGTATGTCGAAAATTACTTCACAATTGAAGGGGGTTATCAGGCAATGAAAGAACTTCTGGCTAAAATGCTAGAAATCACGGCTGTTTTTGCCATGTCCGATGTTTCAGCTCTGGGGGCAATTCGAGCAATCGCGGATTCAGGAAAACGAGTACCGGAAGATATAGCTGTTGTTGGCTTTGACGGTCTTAAAATTACTCAGTTTACCATCCCAAGACTGACCACGATTCGACAGAATACGGATGAGCTTGCCAGACGTTCAGTTGAAGTCCTGTGTAAAACCATCGAAGAACTCTGCCCTCCTGTTTATGAAGAAATTTCCTTTTCATTTGCCAAGGGGGAAAGTACTGCTCCAGTAGAAGGCTATCTGGTAAAAGAAATCATTACTGAAGAAACCATGCTTGATATGGATGAAACTGTAAAGACTACAGTGAATACACAAAGCAGCAAAACAGATCAATGTCCTGAGAAGAACTCTGAGAAAGCCGAAATGAAAACGGAAGAGTGCTTTGCATAGAGAACCATCATATAAAGAATCATAATAGAAAAGAAATCATCAATAAGGATAGTTTATAAACGTTTTAAAGTGATTTCATTTCAGGTATCCGTTGGTTTTTGTCATAAAATAAGAATTGAAATCTCCCTGAGAGATCTTAGAATCGAGAGAAATATATGAGAAAAAATGGCGTTCTGCTGCATATTTCAAGTTTGCCAAGCAATTACGGTATTGGTACTCTTGGTCAGACAGCAAAAGATTTTGTCGACCAGTTAGAGCGAAACGGTCAGACTCTATGGCAGATTCTTCCGGTCTGTCCAACAAGCTTTGGAGACTCTCCTTATGCTTCCTATTCGACATTTGCAGGAAATCCATACTTTATCGATCTGGATATGCTTGCCTCGGAAGGTTATTTATATCCGGATGAATTCCAGTATGAGAAATGGTATGAAGAACCAGGACGGGTTGACTATGGAATTATGTACAATACCCGTTATCCGATCTTAAAGAAAGCTGTTGCCCGCTTTCTTGCCAATCCACCAAAAGATTATGAGAAATTTTTAAAAGATAATAAGGACTGGCTGGAGGATTATTCCTTATTTATGGCATTCAAGGATGCCAATGAAGGAAAGCCATGGCAGCAGTGGGATGAAGAATATCGGGTCTACGATCCAAAGAAGATTGACAAATGGAAAGAAGAATTTAAAGAATCCATTGATTTTAACAATGTGCTTCAGTACCTGTTCTTTGAGCAATGGAATGCGTTAAGAAAGTATGCCAATGATCATGGAGTAGAAATTATCGGGGATCTACCTATTTATGTAGCGATGGATTCGGTCGACGCATGGTCGCATCCTGAACTGTTCATGATGGATGCCGACTCCAAACCTCAGATGATCGCCGCTGTTCCACCCGATGGATTCAGTGCGGATGGACAGCTCTGGGGAAATCCGGTATATAACTGGCCATATCATAAAAAGACTGGATATGACTGGTGGATTCGCCGTATTGAACAGATGACCAAACTGTACAATATTGTCCGCATAGACCATTTCCGCGGATTCGATTCCTTTTATGCGGTCAAAGCGGATGCTAAAGATGCTAAGAAGGGAATCTGGATGAAAGGGCCAGGAGCCGAACTCTTTGATGTCATGCGTAAAAAGATTGGCGAGCAGAAAATTATCGCCGAAGATCTGGGCTACCTGACAAAGTCAGTCCGTAAGATGCTTTCTGATACAGGCTATCCAGGAATGAAGGTTATGGAATTTGGTTTTGATTCCAAGGCGGATTCCGGAAAGGAATACCTTCCATATAACTACCCTCAAAACTGTGTGGCCTATGCCGGAACACACGATAATGACACCATATATGGATGGTTCGAATCACTCTCAGAAGGTGATAAGGAATATGTCCGTGAATATCTCGATACCTGGGATCCTGAATGGTATAACTGGAGAATGTTCTCTCAACTGCTGGGCTCTCCAGCTGATACGACAATCGTCATGGCGCAGGATCTGCTTCGTTTAGGCTCTGATACTCGAATGAATCAGCCGGGTTCAGTAGGAACCAACTGGCAGTGGCGATTAAAACCAGGTGAACTGGATGAAGATACCATGTCTCATCTGAAGTATCTGACTCGTGTCTACGGCCGCCTTCCAGAACAGAACCTCGAAAAGGAAGAAGAAGAGGAAGACATCAAGGTCTATGATCCAACTGAAATCGCAATCGAAGCGATTATTGATCCACCTGCTGATCCAACATCGGTTACGAATCCTGCAGAAGTAAAGGGATAATATAGCGCTGAATGCGATGAATGGAATCTAAGCAGTTACACAAATTGTGAACAACCAAAAGCCTTCGATCCACTCTGACCGGAACAACATAGTTCTGATCAGAGGATCAAAGGCTTTTTTTTGAGATACAAAAAAGACAGAAAATATCTCAGTTAACGTTTTTTGAAATTCCCGGATTTTTTTCGGGCTTCTTCTACAGCTTCAGCCTGAATATAGGAAAGTTCAGCCACTTTTCCATCTTTGAAATGAAGAAAGATTCTTCTACGGTACTCTTCGCTTTTACGAATATCCCGAAAGCGGTAAGTCTGATCTTCATTCATAAAAAAATGACGGCCAAGAATCAGCGTTCCTTTACCAATTGTTTTAATGACCTGAGCGAGATAGAAGAATACAATCGCACACATGATCAGAATCAATCCCGGATTGTCTGGGGTTTGGTCAGGAGTATTGGTCTGAGTGAGATATTCCATAATAGCCATGAATGTAAAGGCGATGATAATAAAGGCATCCATCATCACAGTGCCTTTTTCAGTAAATACCTTTCTGGCTTCTGGATGATCAGCCGTTTCTTTTTTCTGGGCTTTTTTTATCCTGATCAGTTTTAAAAGCATCTTGATAAACAGAAAGATGGCAGCAGCCAGAAGAGCAATGCCAAAAATAAGGAATGCGTAATAAGCCATAAAAATTCCCTTTCAATAGTAAATCCGCACAGATCCAGCAATGAATGTGCAGATCAGATCGTATATTGCACTCATTATAATTCAGCTCAGATCACTTCGAAAGCTTATCTGATAACGATTATCAAATGGAGAATTCAGGTTTGATTCTGTAATGAATAATTGATTCTCACTTATCTCGTTGTCTGTAAAATCCTGGAAAATGAATAAGAAGTCTTTCAGATCAAAAAATGAAATGAGCCAAAAAGCTAAAACATGAAATAAGACTTACTACAAAACAAGATCTATATAGATATTAATGAGATATATTCAGAAACCATAAGAGTATAAAATGAGCCATGTGAAAAGAGATTGAAAATAGAGATTGCAATTTAAAATGCGAAACTTAATCTGATAAAAAATAAGTCTGAAAAGGAAAACAGCTCTGGATAAACGCAGAAAAATAATGAAGATAATGAAAGTATTCAAGGTAAAATAGGAAAACATGAAAAACAAGAAAGGAAACAAAGATTATGGCAATTGAGAAGGCAAGAAAACATCTGGCTGAATATGGCATGGAAGAGCGTATTCAGGAACTGAGTGAATCGAGTGCAACTGTAGCCCTGGCCGCTAAGGCTTTAGGATGCGAGCCTGAAAGAATCGCAAAGACCCTGTCTTTTATCGTTAAAGGAAATCCAATACTGATTGTCGCTGCCGGTGATGCGAAGATCAGTAATCCCAAGTTCAAACAGACATTTTCTGAAAAGGCAAGAATGATTCCGGCAGATCAGATTGAAGAATTAGTAGAGCATGCGGTTGGTGGAGTCTGTCCTTTCGGAATCAAAGAAGGCGTCAAGGTCTATCTTGATGAAACGTTAAAACGATTTGAAAGTGTGTTCCCAGCCTGTGGATCAGCTAATTCAGCCATTCTTCTCAGCCTCGAAGAACTAGAAGAGGTTTCCAAATCCGAAGGTTATGTGGATGTCAGCAAAGAATAGGTGCCGATAGCTTTGATATCGGACTTGCAGGCAGCTGACTCATTGAGAATGGGCTTGGTAATTGAAAATAATTCAAATAAGATTTTTTAAAACCAAAAATAGAGGGATTCATATATCATTAAGGACATATTTCTATAATAATCCGAATTAGAAATGTGTCTTTTTTTATTGTGACTGTCGAAATTAAGAAGATGACTTTGAAACCTTTTTCGGAAAGCGTTTACTCTGGTAAAACATACAAATTTTTGCGTTTTTTACACAATTGTTTAGGGGATTTGTCTCTAATTGAATCGTTTTATAAAGTCTTAAAACGTTTACACGCTGAACACTAGCAATTTGGAATTCAGAACTTTATTCTTATCCTCAGGAGGAAACTTCAATATGAATATGGAAAAAATGATGCAGGACAAAGCGGTTTCTATGTATGGATCCGATCTGTCCAACTGCAGCAACGAACAAATTTATCTGCTGCTGCTTGATATAACTAAGGATCTGATGGCTAACGCTCCTTTGATCGAAGGAGACCGCAAGCTTTATTACATTTCCGCTGAATTCCTGATTGGAAAACTACTTTCCAACAATCTGTTAAACCTTGGTGTTTACGATCAGGTTCGTGATGTCCTGGCAGGAATGGGAAAAACTCTTGCAGAAATCGAAGAGATTGAACCGGAACCATCTTTGGGTAACGGTGGTCTGGGACGTCTGGCAGCATGTTTCCTTGATTCCATTGCAACACTCGAACTTCCTGGAGACGGAGTGGGCCTGAACTATCATCTTGGTCTGTTCCATCAGAAATTTGAAAACCGTAAACAGAAAGAACTTCCTGATCCATGGATGACGGCTCAGTCCTGGCTCAATGATACGGGAAAATACTATCCTGTTCATTTCGGAAATATGGATGTTGAAGCTCATCTGAAGAGTATGGATGTCATCGGTTATACTGGTAAGAAAAATCAGCTTCTCCTGTTTGATCTTGACACTGTAACGGAAGCAATCGTTGAATCCGACAGCATCAACTTTGATAAGAATGATGTAAAAGAAAACCTGACTCTGTTCCTTTACCCGGATGATTCTGACGAAGTCGGAAGAAAACTGCGCGTCTATCAGCAGTACTTCCTGGTAAGTGCAGGAGCTCAGATGATTCTTGAAGATGTGAAAGCTCATAGTTGGGATCTGAAGAACATTTCTGATCATGTCGTTATTCAGATCAACGATACTCATCCATCGATGGTTATTCCGGAACTGATCCGTCTGCTGATGGAAAACGGACTGAGCCTTGAAGAAGCTGTTGCTCAGACTGAAAAGGTTTGTGCCTACACCAACCATACCATTCTGGCTGAAGCACTTGAAAAATGGCCTTCTCACTTCATTGAACAGGTGGCCCCACAGCTGATGCCAATCATTCGTGAGCTGGATGCCATTGCCGCAAAACGTGATGATAATCCAAAAACAAGAATTATTCAGAACGATATCATCCATATGGCAAACATGGATATTCACTTCTCCAAATCCACTAACGGAGTAGCAAAGATTCACACAGATATCCTTAAGGATACTGAACTGCATGACTTCTACAGACTTTATCCTGAAAAATTCAATAATAAAACCAACGGAATTACTTTCCGCCGCTGGCTGCAGGCCTGCAACCCTCAGCTGACCAAATGGATTATTTCCAAAATTGGCGATGGATTCCTGAAGGATTCAATCGAACTTGAAGCCCTGAAGAAATATGCTGCGGATCCAGAATGTCAAAAAGAAGTCCTGGCGATCAAACGCGAAAAGAAGGAAGAACTCGCTGTATTCTTAAAGAACCGTCAGGGAGTTGAAATCGATCCGAATTCCATCTTTGATATTCAGGTTAAACGTCTGCATGAATACAAACGTCAGCAGATGAACCTGCTTTCTGTCATTAATCTGTATCAGGAAATCAAAAATGGATATGTACCAGAAGAAAAGGTGACTGTAATCTTTGGTGCCAAAGCCGCTCCTGCCTATATTCTGGCTAAAGACATCATCCACGCAATCCTCGTTCTTTCTGACCTGATTGCCAAAGATGAAGTGGCTTCTAAATACTTGCAGGTTGTTATGGTTGAAAACTATGACGTGACCTGTGCTGAAAAACTGATCCCAGCCGCAGATATTTCTGAACAGATTTCTCTGGCTTCAAAAGAAGCATCTGGAACTTCCAATATGAAATTCATGCTGAATGGAGCAGTGACTCTGGGTACAGATGATGGCGCCAATGTTGAAATTCACCATTTGGTTGGAGACGATAATATCTTCATCTTTGGTGTGGATTCCGATACGGTAATCAAACACTATGAAAAGGCAGATTATCATCCACAGGATATCCTGGCTCAGGATTCCAAGGTCCGTGAACTGGTTGATTTCCTTGTCAGTGAAGAAATGATCGCTTTGGGAGATCAGACATCTCTTGGCCGTCTGCATCATGACATCACTACAAAAGACTGGTTCATGGCTCTGATCGACCTTGAAAGCTACATGAACTGCCGCAAGGAAGCTTATGCCGCATATGCTGATCAGAACAGATGGGCTCAAATGATGATCAATAACATCGCTGCAGCTGGATTCTTCTCATCTGACCGCACAATCGCTCAGTATAATGAAGAAATCTGGAAGCTGAAATAAGAAAACCGATTTGGTCTGCTGAAGGCCTGTTCACTTTTCAGCTCTGAAACTGATCACTTGCTGATCTGCTAAAAAGAATTCAGGCGGATAAAGTGATTCAGCAAGGCAGAGCATTGAAAGTCTGTTTAAAAATATCTGAATAGATCTGTAAGGAACCTCGTCAAAATTCAATCAGACGAGGTTCTTTTGCGTTGGTCTGCGGGTATTTAAAAATTCAGCTATCTGGCGATTGAGTTCTGATATTTATTAAATCCTTGATCCTGATTTATTTTCATCCTGAAAACTATCCTGAAGCTGATCAATCACTATGAGCTGGATAATGGACAGATGGGAGGTAAATGATATCGAAAAACAATAAAGATGTGGTAAATCATCGGAAATGCCCGCTAATTAACATACAAATTAAATTTTATGTTTAAAAATGGTCAATATTAAGGAAATATTTTCCCCGATTAATAAACTGTGGTTAAAGAGTTTAAAAATTATCTCAATAACCTGTAATTCCCAAGCTTTTTCTACCTAGAAATTCTATCTAATTTCTAACTGCTTTAATTACGCTTTATGTATAGCTTTTTTCGAGCTAAAACCACCCATATACTCCTAAAAAGATTTATTCTATA
>NZ_MPJW01000132.1 GCF_001945525.1 Ileibacterium valens | reverse complement strand
TAAATGCTTCCAGATCCTGACAGGTCAGACTTTCACTCTGCATGAATTCAGCCAGTTTTTTGAACATAGAATTTTTTTCCATTTTTGCTCCATAAAGAACTTGAATTGAATATTGTCGACGATAATTCTGGGCCCATAACGAGACAAAAAAGTACCCGAAACGAGCGAATACTTAACCAAAAGTGTTAAGTATTAAATCACCCGTTTTGGGTACTTTTATAAAACCACGAACAAACATCTCTATTCGAACATATACATAAATAGAACAAGGTAAAAAAATATTCGAGAAGAGGATTTTAAATCAATAATTTGTTTTTATGAATCAAAAATTAAGGGTTTTAGATTTAATTTTGATGTAACAAAAAAGGATGATGCTGATTCTCTCATTCTTCAGAGCATAACTTCGTTTATCTATCGTAACCAAAATCTGTGCTTCCAAAGCTTAAAAATTATTTAGATGATTCTGAAAATTGGAATAGTTTCGCCTTTTTTAAAACCAAACTTCTTGAAATGATTTATGAATACTTTGCGGACCTTTCGTTTGAAATTCATCTTCCATTTCTATTGGAGCACCAAGAACTGTATGATAAAAATGAACTTTCTTTCCTTTATGATTTACTTGGACTGAGTAAGTTAAGAAAATACGATGAGTCTGCAATTGAGATTCTTCAAAATGCTAAATCATTAGCCGTCATATTAAACATCCCTGGCTGGTTAGAACTAATTGATTATCATTTGATCATCTCCTATTTACGTTTTATGCAGCCGGCAAAAGCATTAATGCTCTTCGATGAATGCGGACATGATTTTCAGGAAGCTGGAGCTCATCGTCGAATTCTGGATTTACGTTTTAGTCAGGCTCGTTGTCTCGGAATGTAGCGCTTATTTGAGGAAGCTGAGCAGGTTTTTCTTAATCTGATTCAAACCTATGATCAAGTAGACACTGAACGCTTTTTAGCTATGGTTTATAGCAATTATTCCTGGACAAAGCTGCTCATGAAAAACTATTCTGAAGCTGTTCATCTGGCTTTAAAAGCCATTTTTCTCAATACTAGTATTGTTGATACCTATGTAACAATTGCCTATAGTTATTACAAATTAGGACAAAAAGATAAATCCTGTCAATTCATTGCTGTGTTTAGAGCAGGATTTACAAGATGATCGATCTAAAGTCATCTCAAAATTCCTGGAGATCCTTGAATGCTATCTGCTTGGACGGAAAAAAACTTTTGAACGTGATGCTCTTCAATTATTGCCGCGTCTTAAAAAATGGAGAGATCTCGAATTAGATCTATTTATCTATCAGTTATTGATCGAGTACTATACCAATCAAGAAGACCTGCCTTCTCTTTGTCGATGTCAATCTGAATTGATTGAGTTTTTATGCCAACAATAATTAAATATCCACACAATTGATCATCAATGCAGTTTTTTAAGCTAAAATTCGTACAAAAAAGTCGATTCATACCAGAACAAACAGGTAAAGAATCGACTTTTCATTTTTAAAATTTAAATTTGTGCCATTTGATCGAACAGTAAACTATCCGCCTTATAAAGCAGCTTGTTTAACGTTTATTCATCAGTTGTACGGGATGCTATTCAGCTTCAGGTTTTGGATCATCAGTAATGAATTTCAGCAGTTCTTCAGCTGCATCTTCAATACCCTGACGATTGGATTTGTCAAATCCTAAGTGAGTATAAATTTCACCCATATAGATTCCCTGGTCCTTCATTGCAGTAAACATTTCATCAATCAAAGGTTCGCAGATTTCCTGTTCCTGCATTGGACCAAATGGATTGGCAAAGTAAGTTTTGGAAAGACCAACTTCCTGGGTTGTTCCCAATGCCATACGTGTTCCATCTTTACAGGTCTGCTTGATCTCATCAAAAGTGAGTTCTTTCATACCTTTGGAATCAGTGTAGTTGTTGGCATAGCAGAACAGATCAATTGGATGGTTGCGGGTAATGAACGAATAAGGTTCAGTAGGAACAACCATACGGGAGTTCGGATTTTCTGGCGCGAAGAAAATCGAACGGTCCATATCGCGGTATGGGGTTCCTGGATCCAGGTCATCAAGACGGATAAAGGCTCCAATTTCAGTACCCTGTCCATAAGGCACTCCATCTTCAAGATGAATAGTACCCATGTCATCGAAGACTACTTCAACGGATTTGATCTTGTCCTTACCCACATGCTTTAATGCTTCAATGGATTCAGATTTTCCTGCCCCAGAATCTCCCATCAGGATGATGCCTTTCTGACGGCCATCCTTTAACTTGATGTTAACCATAGCACCGTGAATTGGCAGCCAGCCTTTTTCCATCATAGCCAAGTTGTGCAAAGTCAAAGCCATCTTTTTCAGATAACCAAAATATTCGATTCTTGGATGATCGGAAATGCATCCAACCCAGATACCATTCTTTTCATCATGCCAGTATACAGTTTCATTCTTTCCATCTTCATTTCCGAAAATCATCAGCAGGTCTGGACGCTTATTGGACTCATCGATCGGTGCCAGTTCAAATAGGTTTGCCATACTCAATGCAGAGGCTGTGTATTTTGTATTGAAGTACACAAAGCAAAGCAGTTTTCCGACTTTAATAGGGAGACAGAACCATTCATTTGGATCAATGCTCAGATAGTTCATTGGATTTTCTTCTGCTTTGACAAACATTCCGGTACGTTTGGAAGACTTCGGATGAAGAATCATTGGGGTTCTTAACATAACACAGTCAATGATTGGAACATCTTTTAGACCGATATAATCTTCATTCCAATGTTCTTCAGAATCATGAACTGAGAAGCAGGAGTTGGTACCGGCCTGTACCTGACGATAAACAAGATTAGGACGATTTGCGATTTTCTCAGAGAATAAACGATAGGTTCTGAGGATCAGATCGTTCATTTTCGAATCACGTTCTACAAGCGTATTAATTCCAAAATCTGGAGTATCCAGAGAATTCATAAAACCAAAGCGCTGCAAACTTCTCCATCCGCGATAAATTTCTTCAATCACATTATTGAGAGTATCATTGTCTTTCAGGAAATGCGTTGGTTCCATTTCGTCGATATCAAATACTGCGAGCAGACGAAGGAATGTACAAAACTGTCTTCCTGCTTCTTCAGGAGTCAGCTCTCCATCGTTTGTCAGATAATCATAGATATTGACATCCATGTCTTTTTCAATATTGATAAAGTAAGTAATAAACTTTTCAAATGTTTTGCTTTTCAGCAGTGTCTCCCTGTTCTTTGGGTAAGCTTTGTTATAGTTCAGGATAACCTGCCGGTTAGCAATACTGATCTTCTTTTCCATAAATCGTTCTGTCGATCCTTTCTAATTCAATGGTTGAATAATAACCGAATCTAATCAGGCTGTAAACGAAAATAGTACATGAACAAAAGACATATGTATCTATTCTCTAAACATAACGCTTACATCATGGCTCTTTAATCGATTGAAAGCGTTTTTGTGATTTTGCCAAGATTCGCTCTTGAAGCCGACAAAGCGGCTCAAACAGTTCAATTCTAAACCACTAATTCGATTTTATTTCAATTCTTACAACTTAATTTCTGATAATTTCCCATTTTATTGCAAAAAAGCAACACTTTTTCACTTCTCAATTTACAATCAGTTAAATCTCAAAAATCAATTTCAAGTTTAATGCTCAAAAATCATTCAATTCCTATCTGAAAGAAAGTGGAAATGTATCCTGTAAAGTCTCAGTCGGGCTATTTTACCAGCTCCTCTTTTTCAAAATCTGCCTTCAATGGATTTTTATCGCAATTTGTTGAAGTTCCTCGTGCATATATCATCTTTTTCTACTAAACACATACATCCTTCAATCGAATCATATTCATCATAAAAGGAAATAATTTTTGGATTAATAAATATATATGTGCATATTCGATTTTTATGTTGCAAACTTTATGCATCGATGGTATAACTTTATTAGCAACAGACAGGTAATTCGTTTAATCTGTTTGAGCGTTTGTTGCATAAATGCTCTTGAGACAGTTTCGTTTCGAGTCCGCTGCAGCAGCGCATCCATTCATATTTTCGATTAGAAAGGTCCTTTATCAAGGAAACAGGTGAAATTCATGCAGGCAATCCAACAAAGACAACCAGTCAGCTTCAACGTTTATCTCAAAGAGGCTCGGGCTAGAAAAAAATATCTTGCCGGGCAGATGCTGCGGTTAATCCTGGTTCGAATCATTAAGTGGCTGATCGACTTTGAGAATCGAATGATGGAAGGAACCGTAACTAAACTTGAAATTTGCACGATTATTGGAGCAGGAGCCCTCCTCTGCATCTCTCTGATTAAACTAGGTCTGCTCCCATAATAATTCGTTTACCTGAAATAAAGGCACAGCCCGTCCCCTTGTTGGCTGTGCCTTTATTTCATCTACTACTGCATCAAAAAAAATGAAACATAAAAGATTTCGAGATCGCGAGAAGATGCGAATTCAGCTTCTGAATTCAAAAAAAACTTCGATCCCATTGAGGGATTCGAAGTTTTTTCATAATTTACTCTTGTTGGAAATGTCCTAATTTGTAATCCATGAATATGGAAATCTGCCTATTATTTCAAAAGCTTTTGGTTTCAAATCGTTTACAGAATTCGTCTATTCCTTATAGATCCTAATAACACTTATACAAATTCTTTACTTCTTGTAGAGGATTTTTTATCGATGGATCCGTTTTTCTACTTGGTGTAAATCTGATCAAGCAGTGATTTTAAATCTTCCAAAGCGACTTCCTGTTTTTCTGAAGTACTTCTCAAAACATATTCAGCCTTGCCTTCAGAAACACCTTTTCCGAACGTAATTCTATGAGGAATACCAATCAGTTCCATATCTTTGAATTTAACGCCCGGACGTTCTGTACGATCATCGAGAAGAACATCATAGCCTTTTTCTTTCGCATACTCATACAGTTCTAAAGCCGCTTCTTTCTGCTTTTCATCTTTCATGGAAACAATGACTAAAGCCGCCTTAAATGGAGCAATGTTTTCTGGCCATTTCAATCCATGCTCATCATTATACTGATCAGCTACTGCAGCCATGCATCGTTCTAAACCGATACCATAACTTCCCATCCATACGGGCTGCAGCTGGTTGTTGGCATCCAGATAATTAAGTCCCATCGCCTTAGAATACTTGGTGCCTAATTTGAACAGGTTTCCAACTTCGATACCATGATCAAAAGTCAGAGGTTTGCCGCATTTAGGACAGATATCCCCTGGTCGCACCTGACAAAGGTCAGCCACTTCAGCGATATCGAAATCCTTCAGATTGACATGAATATGGTGATGATCGGTTTTATTTGCACCAACTGTAAAGTTTTTCTTTTTCAGAACCTGACGATCTGCATAGACTGGAATTTCAAGTCCTACTGGTCCGGCAAAGCCCACTTTGGCATGAGTGACTTTTTCAACGACGTCAGCTGAAGCCATTTCCAGATTGGTCGCCTTCAATAGTTTAGAAGCCTTGGTTTCGTTAAGATCACGATCTCCAGGAATCAAAAAAGCGACAGGTTTGTCATCAGCCATGTAGATCAGAGTCTTCAGGAAAGTGGATGGATCCTGATTCAGGAATTCAGAAACCTCTTCAATCGTTCCGGCATTTGGAGTCAGAATTGTTTCAAGTTCAAGCTCTTCGCCTTCTTCAGGTTGAGTCGTATCAACAACTTCAGTGATTTCCAGGTTGCTTGAAAAATCGCAGCCTTCGCATCCAACCACTGTATCTTCTCCGATACTTGAAATAGCCTGATATTCCTCTGAAAGCAGACCACCCATCAATCCGGTATCGGCACGAACAATTTTATAGTTGAGACCAAGACGATCGAAAATCTTGCAGTAGGCATCATACATATTATCGTAAGCCACATCGAGTCCAGCTTCATCAATATCAAAGGTATAGGCATCTTTCATAATGAATTCGCGAACTCGGATCAGTCCATAACGAGGTCTGGTTTCATCTCTGTATTTAGTCTGAATCTGATAAAGATTGTAAGGAAAATCCTTATACGATTTTCCATCCATCATTGCCGCTGCGGCAAATAGTTCTTCATGGGTTGGTCCTAAAACGTATTTTTTCTGATAGCGGTCCTTTAAGGAGAACATATTGTCTCCAAAGGATTCGCGGCGTCCGCTGGCCACATAAACATCCTCCGGAATCAAAGCAGGCATCAGCAGTTCCTGTGCATGATGGCTGTCCATTTCTTCCCGAACAATATCTTCAATCTTAGCAAGTACTTTTTTACCCATCGGCATGATCATGTAAACTCCATTCGAAGATTTTTTGATCATACCGGCTCTTACGAGCAGGTTGCTTGAAATGCTGTCTTCGTCCTTTGCGTTTTCTCGCAGAGTATAGAAAAAGCTATTGGATAATTTCATATTCAATTTAAGCCTTCTGGCTTCTTCCTTTCTACAGATTCCTGTTTTTCATTTTAATCTGATTCTTTAGAATCAGAATTTCTGCCTGTTGTTGTATCATCGCCTAAGCGTTTGCGGATCATTCCAAAAGCAGGCGCCGGACCATCATATCTGGCCATGACCATCTGCATGGGATGCGAACAGGCTTCCATTGGATTTCCCTGTTCATCATAGACTTCTTCGATGAATATGCTTGCCGGTTTAATATTTGGTCCAAAGACCTCAGCATGACTGAAAGGTGTGAATTTGTTTCGTACCCTCAGCAAAACTTTTTCATCATCTATTCGCTCTATGATTTCAGCAACATACTCCTGTGTTACTGTTTCATCATGATCCCGGTACAGCTGAACCTTTCGATCCGGAATTCCTTTAAAGAATCCTGGACCGGTTGGTCTGTTTTCCGCTTTTGCGATTTCCATTTTGATTTCTTTTCTGAATTCATCAGAAGCGAATCCTTTTTCATAGATTTCATCAATCAATCTTCGATAGGCAGAAACCACAGTAGCAATATAATATGCGGATTTCATTCGTCCTTCAATTTTTAATGAAGAAACTCCGCTATTTATCATCTCTTCGACAAAATCCACTGCCTGCAGATCCCTGCTGGACATACTGAACAGACGGTGTTCAGGAGAGATTGGTGTTTCACTTTTGGGATCATCAAAGACTCTGTATTTCCAGCGGCAGCTTTGGGCACAGCCTCCACGGTTTGCATCACGTAAGGTCATATGATTGCTTAATACGCATCGTCCTGAATAAGATATGCACATTCCTCCATGAATGAATGCTTCAATTGGAAGGATTTGCTTCTTTGCAATTGCACTGACCTGTTCTAAAGTGCATTCTCTGGCTAGTACGACGCGATCCATCTTCTGGTCTTTCCAGAATTCAATCGATTTGGAATTTGTGGTTGAATGCTGTGTAGAAACATGAAGTTCATAACCGACATCCAATGACCTGGCCAGGGACAAAACAGCCGGACTGGCCGCGATAATTGCATCAATTCCTGCTTCATCCAGTTCAAGAAGATATTCTTTCAATCCTTCAAAATCATCAGGGTGTGGGAGCATGTTGACCGTGACATGGACTTTTGCACCAAATTCTTTTGCAAACTGACAGAGTTCCTGAATATCTTCCATAGAAAAATTCGAAGCTCTCGACCGAAGTGAAAAACGGTTTCCTCCGATATAGACTGCATCCGCTCCATAACGAATGGCCGTTTTAGCCTTCTCCAGATTTCCCGCCGGGGCCAGCAACTCGATTTTTCTTGTACCTTGTTTACCGGTATTCAACTGGCATGAATAAACATTTTTCCTTGTCATACCATCTGATCCTTTCGTGTCACAGTCTTCATCGAATACAGATGATCGCTTCCCTTTTTATGCGATTCTTCTATCGGCTTTTGATTCAGAATATTTCGATATAAGGCAAGCTGTCTGACACCATACTCATCATCTTCAAAGAGAGTATCAATCCTAAATCGGTTAATTCTATGTTCCTTTAACAAAGAAATTTCATCATAGGAACAAATGGGTTCATCACTGTATACGGTTGTTCCACTTGAATCTTCAATAACAGGAAGCTTTCCAGCCCGCTTTTGCTCCTGAATCCAGTACAGCTGATTATCTGAAGATTCGTTTTCATAAAGCTTGTTTTTTAAATCTTCAGGATCACTCTGATCGGATTCATTCATGCTTTTGATTTCTTCAAAATAATTGCTCAACAGTGGTCTTCTCGAAGACATCCAGGAATAATAACCCTGAATTAAAATCTCAATCGGACCGGCAACACTGGCGCAGGAGAGGATTTCATCCAATGTGAGTTCATGGGCCATGCTGACGGATTTCAATCCCTGATCAAGATAAAACTTTGCATCATAGCTATTGACCATTAATGTCTCCGGCTGAAAGATTAATCGATCAATCAGATCCATTTTGCGCGCAAGCTGAATCCAGCCTTCATCTGCAATATAGATTTCATCCACACCAGCAGACTGGCAAAGTTTTAAAAATTCTTCGGCTTCTTCGATTTCATCTTCTTCAAGCATTTTCATCGCATTAACCGCAGCCAGAAGAGAATGTTCATGAATCTTCTGAACCGTATTTTCTAAATCTTCTGGATCGAGAAAACTGATTTGACGGATGGAAAATTCAGGCAGAGCCAGGATTATCCCATCACTTTTTGCATTTATCAGATTTTCGAGTTCCTGTTTTGAATTTGCACTGACTCTAAACATCTGGCTCCTTTCTGGTTCGTCTCTTATCTCTAATTTAAACAGCAAAAAATCAGAAGACATGATTCTTCCAATTCAGTGTTTCTGGCGAACCTGATTTATCATGACGGATTGTCATCACACTTGGCAATCCATTGTCTTAAATAAAAAAAAAGAATGGTTTCCCATTCATTATATGGTAAGCATTGGTTAGATGCTGGTCTTCAAAATCAGGAATATAAGCGAAGGTAGAGTAGGTAAGAGAAGAAAAAAAGAGAAAACTTATATTCCCGGTGCTGGATTACTCCTTCTTCAGTCAGTCAGACCGAATGGATTGCACGACCCAAGTGGATGCTTTTCAATTAAAAAGTTCCGTTAACAGTGTATCAAAGTGAAACTTCAAGAAAAGAGTGAGGTGAACGATGAAAGGATTATTTAGCAAAAAACTCTTTAAGAAATCGTTTACACTCATACACAATCGTGTAAATGCCTAACTTCTTTACCTATGGAAAAAAAAGGATAACTCCATGTGTCATAGTTTTATGATTTTGCCTTAATGGCGTACTGAGTTAGCGTATCTCTTTGTTTCTGATGTTGAATCCGGCTTTGATGTCTCAATTATGGAAAGCACCATACTCTGGACAATCTCAGGCTCTTATAAATACGATTTTTTCCCTATTCTCATTGCCGCAGCTATAACAGATCTGAATGTTTGCCTATTCTTATCTGATAAAGATTGACCAAAATACAAAGACTGAACCAGAATATTCTTATTCTGATTTTCTTTACAGCCTCAATCATTGTCATTGGCTATCAGTCCTTGGCTGTTTATACAGAAAATCCTTTCGTTGATTTTCCATTTTTTCATGAATTTGATCGACTTTAATTCGCTGCTTATTCCAGTTGTTTGAGCCTTTCACCATGCGGGAAAGTTTCCGTTTTTCTCGTTTGAGTTTCTTTTCAGTCTCGTAGTAATAACTTGGATATTTTGGTTCCTTGCCATCAGGATCCTTAGATAGTTCAGGCATTGAATGAACCAAATTGATGGATTTTTGAGACGTCTGCTGGTGTGCTTGATTTTCATACTCGAACAAAATACTTGCATAATATTCTTCACTTGGACTCTGGCTAATCGTGACAGATTTCAGTTTATCCGAAGGAATTGGGCAATGCAGCTCGATTTTAACAAGACCTACTTTAGCAAGCCTGATGACATCGTCTTTGATTGCAACATTGCCATTGATCCATAGAGTTGTACAACTTTTCAGGTTAGCTTTCTTTGATTTAAATTTTGGAAAACCGATTGCTGGATTTCTGAAAAAATCCTGAAAGTCATTATCCAAATGGTAAAGTGACTGCTTGAGCGCAATGCAGTCAACTTCTTTAAGAAAGGCATAATCTTCAGTTTTCAATAATTTCGCTAAATCATCAGCATACCAAGTATAGTTCAAGCTGGATTGATCCATTTGATACTGCGGAATCTTTATATCGAGGTAATAGTTGTAAACGAACCTCACACAGCCGAAAGTTTTCTCAAAGAGAATTTTTTTGTTCTTTATCTGGATAGATCCTAAATTTATAAGCTTTGTTCATTATCCTTTGCCCTGGTTAGATATCCCCTCAAACATAATACTAAACTCACATGTGATTTTATAGACCAACTAGGCAATTCGTCCCCCGCTTTCGCTGTGCTCAAAAGCTGGGTCTTCTTGCAGAGAACAGGATAAAAAGAGAGGATCAGAGATTGTTCAGCCCTGATCCTGTAATTTGAATATGAATAGCCCAAGCTATACGGACAATTAATTCGAACAAATTCGATTTAACAATGAATCACTTAGTTGTCAGTAGCTATTAGCCTCAAACCTCGTTTTTTATTCTGAAGACAAATAATCAAAAAAGCTTCCTTTTGCTCAATTCTTACCTGCACCAAGAAACATTGAGCTTCCTAAATACTGTCAGTTTTCTCATCTGAATTTTCTGTACTTTCTTCAGTTCCAACTTCGAGAATTCCCTGTGGATCAACCTTTGAAATGATAAAGGAATAGGAAATATTTCTTGAAGCATCTACCATAAATTCATCATGTACTCTTGCCTGCCAGCTGTCATCGCCGCCAACACCCATATGAACTCCAGCAATTCGAACATAGGTATAAGAAGAAGATGGAAGTTCCCATACATGGTCAGCTGCCTGCAGCTGTTCATACGAATATGGAAGAACAGAAACTTCGAGTGGTTTTCTGACCATCGAGAATTTCAATCCTTTTCCATGACGGTTGGTTACATCGACGTACCGGATTCCAGTTCTGTTGCCCATCTCCTGAGGTCTGAGATAGTGAGAAACATTCTCCCGCACCTTCATGGTGTAGTGATCCAGCCTGGCCCCTTCCATTCGGTCAATATAGTTTTCCTGTGGACCATTTCCATAGTAATGAACCCGGTTCAGGAATCCCGGTAATTTGAATTGTGTAGCAAAAACCGGAATGAACTCAAACTGCGGTTTTCCATGGAACGAAACATCCACTCCAATTAATCCTGGTGAAGCAATAGAATAGCTGATATAGCATCTGGTTTCCGGTGTTGAAGGAACTTTATATTCATAACGGATCTGACCGAGATGGTTTTCGTAGTCAAGACGAACCTGCATATCTACCGGTTTGGCAAACACACTGGCCGCATGCCACATCGCAAATTCATAATCATGCCCTGCTCCAATTTCATTATCTGTAACTGCATGCATAAAGATTGGAGAAGCCGGCTTTTCAATGTATTCCGTTCCATCGTATTTCAGGGAAACCATGCCTTTTTCTGTAAACAGTGCCTGGAAGCCATCCTGATGAAAGCCGATCACTCCCTGATCATCCACAATTTCCATATAGCCTAAATCAGCATTCATTGAACGATAACGGCCTTCAACCGACTGACCAAAAGCTGCAACATCTCCTGCCCTGGCAAATGGAGTGTCCTGTTTATAGCAAGCCTGGACTTCTCGAATGGTTTCTCCTTCGTCCCGTTTCCATTGAATGAATGACTTTCTGGAAGCCCCTGGTTCTAAATCCAGTTCAAGAACTCCATCAAGAATCACATCACCCTTCTCGTTCTTTTCTATGTATCTGAATTCGTATTCAGAAGCATTACTGAAAGCAAGCTTATTGGTAATCTTAACTCCATGACGATCTGGAACAATTTCAAAAGGCTGGTACAGATAGCGTACTTCCTGCATTTTTGGAGAGAGAGTTCGATCAGCATAAACAATGCCATCTGTACTGAAATTTCCATCATTGATTCGATCTTTAAAATCTCCGCCTACACCAAGATATGTTTTGCCATGACGGCGTAAATTCAAAGCCTGATCGATATAGTCCCAGATAAATCCACCCGCATAATTTGGATAGACTTCGAGATCCGTATATTTGCTCATTCCCCCTAAGGAATTTCCCATGGCATGAGAATATTCACATAGAAGCAATGGCTTATCTGGATTATTTAATAAGTATTCTTCGCATTCATTGGCTGGCAGATACATTCTTGAATAAAAATCAGAAACGTTGTAGGCCTTAGGAGCCATCCAGCAGCCTTCATAGTGAACGGGCCTGGTTGGATCTTCTGTGCGAATCAGATCCGCCTCTTCAAGAAGAACATCGCCATAACCACTTTCATTTCCTAATGACCAGATCAGGATGGATGGATGATTCTTATCTCTTTGAACCATTGAATTGGCTCGATCAGAAACCGCCATTCTCCATTCTCTATGATTTCCAGGTAAAGTGGTCTGAAGATTGTTCACGTCTTTTTGTGCCCATGTTCCATGCGTTTCAAGGTTGGCTTCATCAATCAGATACAAACCATATTGATCAGCCAGATCATACCAGTAAAAATGGTTTGGATAATGAGAGGTTCTTACGGCATTAATGTTATTCGCCTTAAGGATTTTGATATCCTCTTCCATTTCTTCCTTCGTGATCGCCCGTCCGTTTTTAGCAGAGAATTCATGACGGTTGACTCCACGTAAAATGAGCCGTTCTCCATTGAGCATTAAAACGCCGTCAATGATTTCAACCTGCCGCAGTCCAACTCTGTTGACTACGCGTTCCATCAATTTTTCATTCTCATCTAGTACATCAATTTCAAGCTTGTACAGATTCGGGTGTTCAGCCGACCAGAGTTCGATATCTGTCAGATCCATTGCAAGATATGTTTCCCTCGTATTGAATTCAATAATTTTCTGGTGCTTTGGATTAAACAGACGAACCTGATAATGAGCTCCCTCTTTATTGGGTTTCATCCGTAAAAGAACGCGTGCCTGATTGAACGTTGGATTTAACTGCGTTTCAATCTTTAGATCTTTAATATAAAGCTTTGGATATCCAACTAACGAGACATCTCTAAAGAGTCCGGAAAAACGAAAGAAGTCCTGATCTTCAAGCCATGACCCAGTGGAGTACTGGTAAACCTGAACAGCTAATTTGTTTTCTCCAGGCGTAATGTAGTTGGTGACATCAAACACAGCTGGAGTAAAGGAATCTTCTGAATATCCAACAAATGCTCCATTAATCCAGCAAGCCATAGCACTTTCCGCCCCGTCAAACTTCAGATGAATTTCTCTTCCAGCTAGATCTGGATCCAAAGTGAAGTAACGGACATAGCTGATTGTCGGGTTGTATTTCTTAGGAACCTTACCTAATTTGAGTTTTTCCTTACCTTCCCAAGGATACCTTGTATTCAGATACTGGATTTGTCCGAGATTCTGCATCTGAATATGACCAGGAACATGAATAGTTGGTTTGCCATGATAGTCTGCATCTAATCGATAAAATTCTGGATCAGCCTGATCTGGTGAAGAGGCATAGCTATAAAACCAATCTCCATTCAATGACTGAACCAATGGTCTTCCGTCAATCAAAGAGATATGATCGCTGACAGCTTCCAGTCGATTGACTTCAAAAACTTCTGGGTTGTCAATCCAACCTGTATCAAATTTTTCTGCTCTCATAAATTTTCCCCTCCATGTTTGTGAATCCCCTTATGAACATGAACTATCACAGTTCGAGAATGAGTTGCATTAGTTCAAAGTTTAAGTTTTCTGTGATCCAAATAATATTCAAAGTTCTTTTTCATTTCGTTTGAAGTGCCTGATTTATCCATTGACCGAAGCAAATTTGAAATATCAGCCCGGATCTTAAAATGAAATATGACGGTTCGAACATTCAATCCTATAGTAATCGTTGAAGATTTTTCTTTGACAACAAATCAAAGTATTTATAATGCTTCAGTCAAAAAAGCGTCGTACTAATCTATAGTTTACCGTTGAAGACTATTCTTGTGAACCAGATGAAAAGAGGATGGCCGTTCATTCTCAGATAAAAAGAAGCGAACATATGACGAAAGTCAAATACGGTTCAAAGGATACAACGATTTATTTATGGATCGGTAGTGAACTTTCCTGTCAAAGTTTATTTTTCGTTTTATATGTCAATCGTTAATTTAGCTATTCAGATCAAGTTTCGTCCAAAAGAAATGGATGTAATCTTTCAAAATCTTCCTTTGATCATTCATTGAAAAAATACACCCAAATGGATCAATCACGATAATACATCGAAATTTAAAGAACTTTTTTTTCAAACAGAGCATCATTATGTGTACTTCCTTGAAACATCACAATAAAGTTTCATAAACGGTGTATTTTAATCAATCACGATAACATTTTGCAAATTTCATTATGTTTTTGGAACTTTGCCGCATTGAATTGCATTTTAAAAAATATATTTTAGTATTAACTTTATGGGTACGAAACACAGCAAAAACAGCACCGGATCTAAACGAAAACGTTCCAGGCGCATTAATTATAAAAGACTTGCGGTTGTCGGAGTTTGCGCTTTAACTCTTGCAGGAGCACTCGTATATGGTGGCTATAAGGCCTATTCTTTTGTCGACTATAAGCTCAATGGCCGCAAACCCATTGTTCTTGAATCGGGTGAAGAGCTTCCATTCATTGATCTCTATTCGCTGAGAGCAGAGATTCAGGATGTGATGACTATGAAGAACTTGAAGCATCTGCGTTCTGATATTCAGACTTTCATGTTTAACAACCAGCTCAGTGATCTGAAGGATCAAATCAATGCCTATCTGACTGAAAACCAGATTGATTCTTCTAAAATTGCATGGGCAGTTCAGGACCTGACAACTAATGCATATACCGAAAGCGACAATGCTCATCAGAATTATACTGCCGCTTCAACGTATAAACTTCCACTCTCTATGCTCTGGTATGAAAAAGTTCAGGATGGATCCGCAAAAATGGATGATACCTTTGAACTGACAGAACGAATGCTCGAAAAGGAAGATACCGAAAATCCGGATCAGCCAATCGGACGTAAATATCGTCTGGGAGATCGAATCCCATTATCTGAACTTCTGGAAGGAGCCGCTTTGTATTCAGATAATATTGCCGGACATATCCTGTTCGAAAACCTGGGCGGCTATACAGCATATAAAACACAGGCTCTGAAATATTCTGATACCTTGCAGGATAAGGAATTTACAAGCTCTCAGAATGTTTTGAATCCTCATTACACAATGAATCTTGTGAACTATATGTGGAATCATCCAGGAACATTTGATGAGCTCAAGTACTGGCTTTATTGTGCTATTCAAGGTAATTTCCTGAATCGATCTGCACAGCTGGGCTATATCCAGAAAATCGGGAATATCGAAGAAGTCCGTAATGCGATTGGTCTGATGCCTGGTGAATTCCCCTACTCTGTGTCAGTTTATTCATCAATAGATGCTAAAAAAGGTGAAGAAGTCATCGGAGACATCGGTCTGATCTGCTACAACTACTTTTTGAATAAATACAACAGCGGATTCTATGATCCAGCTCAGCTTGAAGGCAATCTGGAAAAATCCAATATGGCTTATAAAGAATCTGCGTTAGCGCCTTATGCAACTTCGAGCTGGACGGGCGGCAGTGTTTATGATGCATTCCAGAAAGACGAGAAAAAGGATGAAAACCAATCCGATTCTCAGAACAACAACCAGCAATCTGATAATCAAGCCGCTCCTGCCTGACTGATCAGAGTCCATAAAACAATCACTGTTCAGCAGGAAAACAGCTCCCTTTATCAATTGAAAGATAGTTAGACCACGAAAGGCATTCTCGATCTGAGAATGCCCTTTTTAATAGAAAATCTTTTGTTATTTTGAATTTAATTTGTCTCTCCAACAACTAACGAAACCATACATACTCAATCCACTCATTGAATATTTTATTTGGGTAGGTTATTATCTGTTTACCAAGAGCGACAAGGATTCTACGGAACTTGTACGCGCAAAAAGGTCTCTACTCGGAGACCTTTTTTGTTTGTCACAAACAGCATTGCTTAAAACATAAAAAAGCACTCTCATAATTTCTATGAGAGTGCAATTGATCATCTATGATCTTGAAAGTTTAGAACAACCTAAATCATTCTAACCGTTCATTTATTTGTCGATTAAAGACCTTCTTTTTCGATTGCTTTCAGTCTGTCGCGACGTTTCTTGGCATCAGCAGCTGCCTTAGCAAACATAGCTTCGGCCTCTTCTTCGCCTTTCAGTTTTGCAAGCTGAGCGTAGCGAGCTTCTTTAAGCATGAAGTCTTTCATCTTGGAGTAATCAGGTTCCTTCTTGCTGTCGATAGTCAGAGGGTGTTCCTTGTTGTCTGGGTTATAGCGATACAGATCAACATAACCACAAGCTACGGCATCTCTCTGAACCTGCTGATGGTTTCCTAATCCGCCCTTAATTCCGTGTTCAGCACATGGAGAGTAAGCGATGATTAAGGATGGTCCATCATAAGCTTCAGCTTCCTGGAATGCTTTCAGAGTCTGAGCTTTATCAGCACCCATGCAGACAGAAGCAACATATACATGACCATAAGTCATAGCGATCTGTCCAAGATCTTTCTTCGCAGTGGATTTACCGCCAGCAGCAAATTTAGCTACAGAAGAACGTGGAGTAGATTTAGAAGCCTGTCCACCAGTGTTGGAGTAAACTTCAGTATCCAGTACGAGTACGTTTACGTTTACGTTGTTGGCCAGTACATGGTCAAGTCCGCCGTAACCGATATCGTAAGCCCATCCGTCACCACCAATGATCCAGTTGGATTTAGAAACAAGGTCTTCCTGGAGCAGAGTCTTAACGTCTTCGTTTACATCTGCTTCAGCAACGAGCTTCTTGATTTCTGGTTCAAGAGCGCGCTGTTTTTCACGATCGTTGCCAGCTGCAAGATATTCTTCGAATTTAGCTTTCAGTTCTGGAATCACCTTATCGAGGTTGTCTTCCATAATACGGTAAATCTTAGCCTGAGACAGGTTGTTGGCTAATGCCATACCATAACCGAATTCGGCGTTGTCTTCAAACAGAGAGTTAGCCCATGCAGTTCCGTTTCCATCTTTATCTTTAACGAATGGAGAAGATGGGTTAGCACCACAGTAGATGGAAGAGCATCCAGTAGCGTTGGCAATCTGCATATCTTTACCGAACAGCTGAGAAGCTAAACGGTAGTAAGGAGTTTCACCGCATCCTGGGCAGGATCCAGGAACTTCAAAATATGGCATCTGGAACTGAGATCCCTTAACAGTTGTCTTAGGGAACAGACCAGTCTTGTATTCAGTTTCCTTGTAGAGGTAATCAGCAAGTGGGTCAAGATAGAGCTGAGAGTTAACATCAACCATCTTAAGAGCCTTGTTGCCCTTCTTACCTGGACATTCAGAAGCACACAGTCCGCATCCAACACAGTTGCTTGGAGATACCTGAACGCGGAAGCGCAGGTTCTTGCCGGACTTGTCGCCCATTAATGGCAGTGTCTTGAATTCCATTGGAGCGTCTTTGATTTCTTCTTCAGTCAGCGCAAAGATACGGATTGTAGCATGCGGGCAAACGAAGGAGCAGAATCCACACTGGATACAGTTGTCCGGATTCCATTCAGGAACATTAACGGCAATTGTACGTTTTTCCTTGAATGCAATGTTATTCTGCATGGTTCCATCAAGAACGCCGTTCTTAACGAATGAAGATACAGGCATGTTATAGCCATCAAGACCATTGATTCTTGCAGCATATTCATCCCAGTAAGCATCCCCAGTCGGTTTGCGCAGTTCAGATACTGGCAGGTTGGACCAGTTTTTATCAACTTCAACTTCTACCAGACCATCTTTACCCATGTCGATGGCTTTGTAGTTGAGCTGTACAACTTCATCACCTTTTTTGCCATAGGATTTCTTAGCGGCTTTCTTCATCAGATCTACAGCTTCTTCATAAGGAAGAATCTGAGGGTTCAGAGCGAAGAATGCAGACTGAAGGATGGTGTTGGTACGACGACCCATACCGATTTCAGAAGCAATCTTGTTTGCATCGATGATGTAGAATTTTGCTTCTTTGTCAGCAAGTTCTTTTTTCAGACGGTTAGGCATGTGCTTAACGATTTCATCCTTATCAAATGAAGTGTTCAGCAGGAATGTTCCGCCTTTTTTCAGGTTGTTAGCCAGATCGTATTTGAACATGTAGCTGTCCAGGGATACGGAAATAAAGTCAGCGTTGTTGATATAGTATGTTTTGTGAATTGGGTTGGATCCAAAACGCAGGTGAGAACGAGTTACACCACCAGCTTTTTTGGAGTCATAAGCATAGTAACCCTGAGCATACATATCTGTGTTGTCACCGATAATCTTGATAGAAGATTTGTTGGCGGATACAGTTCCGTCAGATCCAAGACCCCAGAACAGACATTCCGTAGTCTTGCCATCATCGATAACGAAGGAATCATCAAATGGTAAGGAAGTGTTGGTTACATCATCAACAATACCAATGGTGAATCCGTTTTTCGGTTCTTCGAGTTCAAGGTTGTCAAATACGGCTTTGATGTGTTTTGGAGCTGTATCGTGGCTTCCAAGACCATAACGGCCGCCAACAACTTTGATGTCTTTGTCTTTTAAAGCAGTCAGTACATCGAGGTACAGAGGTTCGCCTAAGCTTCCGCCTTCTTTAGAACGGTCAAGAACAGCGACTTTCTTCACTGTTTCTGGAAGAACGTCAAGCAGGTATTTTGTAGAGAATGGACGGAACAGGTGAACTTTTACCATTCCGACTTTCTTGCCTTCTGCATTCAGTCTGTCAATTGCTTCCTGAGCAGTTTCAGTTACAGAACCCATAGCTACGATTACGTCTTCAGCTTCTGGATCACCATAATAAGTGAATGGAGCATAATGACGGCCAGTGATTTCACTGATTTTCTTCATGTAATCAGCAACGATATCTGGAACATTGTCGTAGTGAGCATTTCTGGCTTCAACACCCTGGAAGAAGATGTCATCGTTTTCGTTGGCACCACGAGTTACAGGGTTGGTATGAGGCTGCATTGCATTTTTCTTGAATTCAGCAAGAGCTTCATAGTCAATCAGATCTTTGTATTTATCAACATCGAATACTTCGATCTTGTCTACTTCGTGAGAAGTACGGAAACCATCAAAGAAATGCACGAATGGTGTATGAGCTTTGATAGCGGAAAGGTGAGCAACACCAGCAAGGTCCATAACTTCCTGTACGGAATGGCTTGCAAGCATTGGAACACCCGTCTGACGGATTGCATAAACGTCAGAATGGTCACCAAAAATGTTCAGAGAACGGCTGGCGAGTGAACGAGCGGCTACGTGAAGAACAACTGGAAGGTTTTCACCAACCCATTTGTAAATGTTCGGGATCATTAACAAAAGACCCTGAGAAGCAGTAAATGTTGTTGGTAAAACACCTGCCTGTGCGGCACCGTGTACAGCCCCAGAAGCACCGGCTTCGGACTGAAGTTCAGCAATTTTTACAACTTCATCAAAGGCATTCTTGCGGCCCTGAGAAGCCCAAGCATCCATCTGCTCAGCCATTGGAGAAGATGGAGTAATAGGATAAATACAGCTGAGTTCAGTAAGCGCATATGCGTTATGAGCGGCAGCGGTATTTCCATCCATGGACTGGAAAGTCTTAGCTTTTTCTGCCATGTAGAATAATTCCTCCTTCGATCTGTAATTTCTACATACAGATACTATTATAGTGTCTTCAAAAAGGTTTTGAAAGGGATTTTTCGGTCTGAAAGTTAGTCCGGACAAGCTTTCAGATTTCCAAACTGAACTAAAATATAGAATGCTATATTCCAAAAAATGAATATATTGAGATAATTTCTTGTTTATTCGGGATAATCCCATTGGATCTGCCTAAATTTCGATAAACAAAAAAGACGGAGTTTTCCGTCTTTTAAATTTGCATTAAATGTGAGCAGTTATTTTATCTGATCATTTGAAACCATTAAATGATTCGCTCTGGAAAAATTCTGAATTCTTTTTTACTTAAGTAAAAAAGTTCTTTTAATCATTCCGTCATCAAACCATCCTGTTTTTCTGACTTCGCTTCTACTTTTCAATTTATTTCATTTGGCTGACCAATTCTAATCACGGTTTTGTTTTGAGCAGATATTCAAACAATTTCTATTGATGTTTTCAATCTGCAAGGATCACTTCATGCGTTATCCTCAAAATTTCTGAATCAGCGCCGATCGCGGGAGTTATTTGCCATACCTATATATCTCAAAAGCTGTGTTAATGAAACAAATACGCTCGCAAGATAGGTACTTGCAGCAGCTGTCAGGACATGCTTAGCTCCAACCGCATCTGATTTTGAAAAGTGTGGATCGGATTGAATGGTTGAAAGTGCTCTATGGCTTGCATTAATCTCTACAGGTAAAGTGACTAATCCAAAAATCAACGAAGCTCCAAAACAAATGATTCCAAGCCACATCAAACCTGTAAAATCAAAAATCAACCCCAATAAAAACAATGGAACTGCTGCATTGCTGGCCAGATTGACCACTGGAACCAGAGCACTTCTCAGTTTGATTGGCACATAGTGTCTGGCATATTGAATGGCATGACCTACCTCATGAGCGGCCACACCAACGGCTGCTGCCGATCGTGAATCAAAAGTAGATTCCGATAATCTGACTACATTGGCGGCAGGGTCATAATGGTCTGAAAGAGATCCTGGTGTCCGTTCAATACGAACATGATTTAATCCATTCTTATCCAGAATATATCGGGCCGCCTGGGCTCCAGTCATCGTAGAACGAACATGCGAGTATTTATTAAAAGTGGATTTCACCCACATTGAAGCTAGCAGGGATAAACCCAGGGCGATCAATACCCAAAGATATCCGGAATCAAACCGATACCCTCCATAGCCAAAGCCATATCCATATGGTGAAAACATTTTCTTCCTTCCTTTCGATCATCTTAAATCTCATAAAGTTTCATTCAATTTCAATCTCATTGATTTCAATATTCTTATTTATTTCATTTTTCTTTATATTGATTAATATTGATTTCCCTCAGTCCAAATTCTTCAATTTCTCAATATTTCGATTTTAACGATCAGCTGCAAAGCCTGCTTTTCTTTGATCACAAGTACAGATTGACATATTTCACAGGCAAATCAAAGCATTGAACTCTGAGCAGATTCTGATTTTTATACATGAATATTCACAGCTGTTTTCATGCTCGTTATGACGATTCCCGTTTAGAATTCAGCTATGTATCTGACTTTATCATTTGCTGTCAGCTGGAATTTTCATACTTCAGATTTTGATCTTTTTACTGAAGTCTGATCCTGGCAGCCTGGTTTATTTGTTCATCTGTTTTAATTGAAAATCAATCGATTAAGATCATTTCATCTGTCATTCCTGTAAGATAAGACCATGTATTTTCACTACAATTGATTTTCACTGGACAGAGATTATTCTTGTGCTTGAGGAAACTTATGATCTCTATTATTTTTACAATTTTATTTATATCTATCGGATTTTTTACATTAGTTATGATCCTGAAGCCCCGCTCGCTATTGTCAGGATTTTCGTTTGTACTCATGCTGATCTGTCTGCTTGTTTGTGCTCTTCTTGTATTAATCCAGTTTTCAGAACAGATTGCACAGATTCCCGGGGCTTATATCGTCATTGCGATCCTGGCAGTCATTGCCATGCTGATCCTTGGATTTTTCCCTATCATGCTGATTCTCTTTTTAATTGTCGAAGGGATTAAAAACGTCAGACATGAAGGATTCAGAATCCCTAATCTGCTGAGCCTTGGTTTTGGATTATTTCTGATTGCCTATTTCTTTATCAGCCCGATGATTCTGGTTCATTCAGAAACCATCAGCCTTCTATATTTGATCGTATCCATTGCAGTGGGCTATTTTTTGATGATTCTATCGATCTATTGCCTGTCTGCCATGCTCAATACGATTCATCCTTTTTCAAAAAACAATATAGATGAAATCGTAGTTTTAGGCAGTGGAATCCTGAAAGACAAAATGACACCTTTGCTTAAGGCCAGAGTTGATGAAGGAATACGGCTGCTCAATAAACAAAAAGATGCAAAACTGATTCTTTCCGGAGGTCAGGGACCAGGTGAAGATATTCCAGAAAGCCAGGCTATGGCTCAATATGCCATTGTTCAGGGAGTTGATCCAAAACTGATTGTTATGGAACAGGAATCCAAAAATACCCATGAAAACCTGATGTATTCCCGAAAACTGTTTCGACCAGAATCCAGACGCATCGCCATTGTGACGACCCGCTATCATGTTTTTCGAGCTTTGATTCTGGCCAGACGCATGAACCTGAACTGTAAAGGATATGGCTCAAAAACGAAATGGTATTTTTCTGTAAATGCCATGCTAAGAGAGTTTATTGGATATCTTTCATTAACCTGGAAAACTCATTTAACCGTTCTGGCCATTTTTCTGGCACCGCTGCTTCTGACTGCACTCATCCTTTTTACTTTCTGATGCTTTCTCTGATTGAATGACAAACAAAAAACGTAACCTGCAAAACATCAACTGCATGATTGAATTTCAGCATCACTGAGTTAATGATCGAAGTAAAAAGTCTTCAAGTTTATCGAATAAACTTGAAGACTTTTTTCATTTTGCCTTTAGAGAATGGTACTTAAAGCTCGGAAAAACTGATGATGAATCGGATTAGTATTAATTGTTTTGAGAAAGGTCTAATACGACAGGTACTGAGCGGTAGCCGATACCCATTCGGTCAATTCCCATATCAATTAATTTTAAGAAATGATCTCTTGTGCGGATACATCCGCTTCCCTTAATCTTTGCTTTTCCATCTGCTTCTTCCATCAGGATCTCAATGACCTCAGGTGAAGCTCCAACAGCGGGATATCCTGTTAAAAATCCGGTTGAAGTTTTTAAGAAATCTGCCCCAGCTTTTATAGCTGCTCTAGCTCCCGCACGGATTTCATCTTCAGTTAAGGCGTCTGTTTCAAGAATAACTTTTAACTCTTTTCCATACTTATGACACTCTTTGACACAGGCTTTCAGATCATCTGTCACTTCCTCAAGCTTGCCAGATCGAATTTTTCCAAAATTAGCAACAATATCCACTTCCTTGACACTTGGATACTGGGCAGCGATTGCGATTTGTTCAACACGGCTTTCTGTAGAGCTTGTACCAAAAGGAAAATCCACAACTGGACATAATCCTGTTTTACTTCCCTGGACAATCTGATCACACAAATCCAGATAACTAGGATTAATACAGATTGTCGCACATTTAAGCTTTTTACCATCTTCTGTCAGTTCGATGATTTCCTGCTCTGTAAATTCTGGCTTTAAAACCGAATAGTCGATATAGGCAGCCAGTTCATCCTGAGTCATTTCTGCAGCTTTTTTTAAAGGTTTCATTTTCTTTCTTTTCTCCTAATACAATGACGGGATTCTTCCGTTTTCTCTGCTTATATTATAGAATTTCAGTTAATTACTTTCCTATATTTTCGACTATTTTCTTTTGTTTATGTTTTCGCTGCGCTTAGATTAAATTACCATTTTATGAACTTTCTGTTTTTAATCGTTTGGCTTTGATTGACATTCATCTGCATCCAGTAAAACAAAGTGGTCAGGAAGTTCTTTTCGAGTTCCTTTCCCACTGACTAATACAGCGACAAATTCATCCAGTGTTGCATAAGAATAGAAGCCTCGTACATTCAATTTTGAAGAATCGACCATCAGAAAGGATTTCTCAGCGAGCCGAATGGCCATTTTCTTAATTTCAGCTGTATCCATTTCTGCTGTATAGGCTTTATTCAAATCCACATCGATTCCAGCACAACTGATAAAGGCATAGTCAAAATTGAATTTACTGATCTGTTCGACCGTCATGGGACCGGCACACATTTTGTAATATGGTAGATAAGTCCCGCCGAGAATGATTAATTCTCCGTTTTTGGAGTTAAACTGATCAACAATCATCTGATTATGGGAGACAATCTTTACCTTTTTATCCTCCAAATATTTGAGGAATGGAAGAAATGTCGTTCCTCCGTCAATGAAAATGCAGTCACCATCATTGACCAGATTGGCGGCATATTTACACAATGCATCTTTTTCCCTGTAATTGATCCCAGTTCGATCAGCCATCAGGGTTTCAGCTTCAGTAGTCAGTATTCGCTTTTTCGAGAGAGATTTCGCTCCACCGTATACTTTCAGAATTCTTTTTTGCCTTTCGAGTTCATCAAGATCCTTACGAATGGTTACTTCCGTTACTCTGAATTCCTGAGCGAGTTCTCTGGTTGAAGCAAAACCATTTCTTTCCACAAGTTCTGTAATCTTTTCAAGACGTTGTGACGCAATCATCTAAAACACCCCTTCAATCCACTCTTTCTCTGTAATAAACAATCAATGATTAGGCCAGTTTTTATTCTTCTTTTATTTTCCGTAAAGTTTCAGGCAGCAGGATCCATCTCAGTCCATTTATTTTCATATGACGATAACGACATTTCCGAACATCAATATACTTAAATTCTTTGTCATTCTGTTTATTTATAGAGAACAACTGTTTACATTCAATTGTCTATATATTACTTGAATTATTCGGCAGTGGATTATCAAAATAGAAAATTATGTTTCTTTTACAGGCTCTAACAGGTGATGCAATTTCCGTTATTTGATTTATTTTCAGAAGGCAAAGCCATCAACCGATGGTTAATAGAAAGTATGGATAAGTATTCCATATATAACCGGCATAAATGATCATATTTTTCTACAGAAAACAGATCATTGGATCACAAGCGGATAGAAAAAGAGCCGATCATCAGATCAGCTCTTTTTTTCGATTCTTCATTTGATTGTTTTTCGAATATGAAGCCATTCGATTTCAGAATCTGAGGATTAAAATATCCTTATTCTTTTCCAAGAAGCTTAAACATATTCTTCTTGTAAACTTCAACACCAGGCTGATTGAATGGGTTGCTTCCATTGAGTAAGGTTGTCATCGCGATGGCCTTAAAGAAGAAAGCACACATATTTCCAAAGTCATAAGAAGTCATTCCAGGCATGGTTAAAACGATATTTGGTACATTTCCAGTCACTTCATGAGCTTCAAGAGTACCCTGAGCAGCCATCTTATTGACCCAATCCACATTCTTTCCTGCCAGATAATTCATATTATCCATGTTGGCTTCATCGGATGGAAAGGGAATATCTACAGGGGGCTGATCAACATACAGATTGGTTTCGAACAGGACTTTTTTACCATCCTGAATGAACTGACCTAAAGAGTGCAGATCAGTTGAGAAGACAGCAGAGTCTGGAAGAATTCCCAGACCGTCTTTGCCTTCAGATTCACCAAACAGCTGTTTCCACCATTCAGCAACTTTCTGCATCTGAGGCTCGTATTCAACAAACATTTCAACATCATAACCCTGATTCTGTAGGATTCTTCTGGCTACCGCATAGGCATAGGCTGGGTTCTGATTCAGATCTGCCATACCATATTCTTTCATACCTTCATTTAAGCCCTTCATCAAATCTTCAATGGAGATGCCTGCAACCGCAATTGGGAGTAATCCAACTGGAGTAATGACAGAGAAACGTCCACCGATATCATCTGGAATAACAAATGTTTCGTAACCTTTCGTATCCGCCAGATTCTTTAAAGTTCCTCTTGCCTTATCTGTTGTAGCGATAATACGGGATTTCGCTTCTTCACCATATTTATCCCACATGAACTGTTCGAGAATGCGGAAAGCGATTGCGGTTTCTGTTGTTGTTCCGGATTTGGAGATTACATTCACTGTAACTCTCTTATCCTTGATGTATTCCATCACCTGGTTGATGTAAGTGCTCGAGAATGTATTTCCCGTGTAGATTACTTCAACTTTCTGATCCGCCGGGTAAAGACCATTGACCATTTCGATCGCAGCGCGGGGACCTAAATAACTTCCACCGATTCCGCAGACTACAAGAACATCTGAATTCTCCTGAATTCTTTTTGCAGTTTCGAGAATACGGGCAAATTCTTCCTTGTCGTAATTTTCATCCCAGTGGAGCCATCCGATAAAATCGTTTCCAGTGCAGGTTCCATTCTGAAGAGAAGCGTCAACTTCATTGACTTTTTCCTGCCAGGAAGCGACATCTTCATTCAATTTAGCGTGACTTAAATCCAATGAAATCATGTTTGATTTCCTCCTTCATTATTGCTTGTTTTCATTATAGCAATGAATTGCGCTGCTGAAATAAACTTATTTACTTCCATTGAATGATTCCGAAGAATATGAAAACCGGTTCATCCCGTTGAGTTTTGCTGAAGAAAGCTATTGTTCTAAGGTGTATACTGATTGTATGCAAGATCAGTGCCTTTATCCTCTGGTGACCGCATTAACCGCAAATCTGATTGCTCAGGTCGCCAAGGTATTTTCACATTATTATAAAACCGGTGAGTGGAACCCTCGATGGGTTTATGCGAGCGGTGGATTTCCATCTTCTCACTCCTCAACCGTAACCGCTCTGACACTTTCGATCGGAATTCAGAATGGGTTCAACACATCCCTGTTCGCGGTCACATGTATTTTTTCCTTTATTGTTATGTATGATGCCTGTCATGTTCGTTATTACACAGGCAAAAATATTGAACTGACTCAGCAGCTCGTCAAAGATCTGCGGGATATGATGAATGTTCCATTAAGCGATCCAGTCTATCAGGAAAAGCTCAAAACCGTCCTGGGGCATAAGTTCATTGAAGTTGTCGGTGGGTTCTTTGTGGGACTGATTCTGCCGATCCTTCTTGCTCCCCTGTTTTTACAGGCATAAAATATTTAAATCTTATGCAAAAAACAAAGAGAAGGATTCAGGGACATCCAATTCCTGCCTTAGTAAACTGGAGGTTATAAAATGCCGGAAGAAAATAAGAGCGTTGAAGAAAAAGCACCTGTAACGATTGATACCGATCCAATACAGGATGACAATATCGAAATCAGACCATTAAAAGAAGGGGAATTGCTGAATCGGGCTGAACGGACCAAATGGGAAGAAAAAGCCAACGAGATTCTCGATAAAATTCGTCCCTATATTCAGCACGATGGCGGTGATTGTGAACTGCTTGGAATTGACGAAGAAGGCATCGCCTATGTTACATTCCTTGGTGCCTGTGCAGGCTGTATGATGGCGGGTGAAGATTTCTCAACCGGAATCAGATTGCTGCTTCTTGATGAATTCCCAGAACTCAAAGAAGTCGTTCTGGTCGGATAAATTATTAAACGATATTGAAAATTAAGTTCTATATTTTGTTCGTTCTAACCGGATATCAAAAAGATTTCCGGTTTTTTTTTCATGTTTTGTGATGCTGCTTTATAGAATCATCGCATCATAGGATTTCTCATGGATTAGCGGCCCCATCTTTTAAGTCCTGTTTTTCTTTTAAGTCATGCTTTTTTTCAGATTATTTCAGCTTTCCGTAAATAACTGTTAGATCACTTTTAGAATTCTGCCTCGTAAAAAATTCTGTTTAAAAGAAAAACGCGAAGCTTTATGGCTTCGCGAATTTAAATCAATAGCGCTTCATAATCTTCAGACTACTTCGGTTGATCAGCTTCAATTCCCTGCTTAGACCATTGGATAAACTCATCAATGATACTAATTCTGGACTGATACTCCACGATCAGCTGATCAAGGTAGCTAATCCCCTTGGATTCAAGATGATAATACACGCGCTTCCGATTTCGAACGGTTCTTGTGAAGCTGCTGATGTATCCAGACTGTTCGAGACGGTAAAGAAGCGGATAGAGAACACCATCTTTAATGTCAAACATGCCGTGAGTATGCTCCCGGATAATACCAGAGATTTCATACCCATAATAATCCTGTCTGCGCAGTGCCGAGAGGACAAGCAGTTCTAACTTAAAAAAAGCGTTCTTTTTTGAATGGTCCTTCTTAGGCATATTTTTTCCTCTTAACGCTATCCAAGACAGTGTAACCTAATATTTTTGGCAAAAAAAGGTTAAATAGAGATCAAATTATGCTTTAAAGGTAGGAAAACAGCTATGAAAAGAATATAATTCTTAGTTTATATAATATAGGGTTATCCACAAAAAATCGTGATGCGACAAGGGTTTTATACATCCTGAAATATTTCGAACATTATCATACCCCTCTATTTCCATATGAAAAAAGGCGATTCAAATCAGATAACTTTTTCTGAAATAATCCGCCTTTTTTGTATGATTTTTAAACATAATTCAAGGAAACTATAATCTGAGCTGATTAAGCCTATAAATTCGAAAGGCCGCTTTGGGATATCTGTCTTCCCTTCATCAGCATCCGATTTCAAAAAAATCCAAAACGTTCAATGAAAATTCAGATTTAATTCGGAGTTTCAACCAGTCCAATGCTCAGAGCGCTGGCAAGATCAATCACCATTTGAACAAGATTTTCATCCTTACGTTCGAATGATTCGAGAATTCTTCGTTTTTGGAGCTGTTCAGCAATTTTTAAAGCAATATACATCTCAAGATGATTTGGGATAAAAATTCTGATTTCGGTTTCTTTGTCCTTCTCATCATCTGCAGAGTTACAACCCAGAGTTGATGATTTGCTCTTTGCCTTGCTTTGTTTCTCGTTTTTCGCACTGCAGCTTGTATGGATATATCTTCCTGCTTTTGATTGTTCAAGATCATGCAATAATGATTCAATTGATTTTAAAGTCGACTTTTGACACACTCTTTTTCTGACTTCTTCAACAGAATGGCCCATCTCAAAAATTTGAGAAAGAGTCTTCATTTTCTCTAGTGAGAAACCTGGATAAGAAAGAAAATCATATTCGTCCAGAGTCCGTACATAAAGCTGAGTTTTTAAAAAAGACTGTATTCTGGCGGGATACAGATAATCGATAATTAATTCTCGCAATTTCCATTGCCTGCTTTTGCCTGTTTCGCCAAAGAGAACACATGAAGCATGGAATGGTTTTAATCCGTTTTCAAAAGCGGCAGCCATTCGTTTGGTTAAAGCTGTATTCAACCAGGGTGATGAAAGGATTTTCTTATGGGAGTCATTCAGATGGGCAGCCACCCTGTCATCATTAAAGAATAAAGGAAGATCACATTCTCTGGACCCTTCGCTGATCCCATCCTGCCCTGCGATTGACGCGTTATCACTTCCGTCATTTCCATATCCGCTCTCTTTTATTTCAGTATCCTCGTTCATGTCAGTTTTTTCTGCTGTCTTGATTTCTGTTTGATCAGATGAATGAGTCTGCCCTCTTACATGCATGGCAGCGGCAAGTCTTGCCAGTCATAAAACGGGCTGTTCTTCTTCGTTTTCAAGAAGATAAGGCAAATACCAGTTGTTCTCCACTAAAACGGCTTTGAGATCCTGCCCAGTTAAAAGAGACATGTGAATAAAGGTTGATTTTGAGTACTCTGCGATTTTGATAATCAACGATTTCATCTGATCACTGTAGCATAAACCATCATCAGGATAGACTCGAATAAAATAATCATCGATCCATTGCTTAAAATCATCATTTGACGCCGCGTTCTCTAAGGACGTTCCAAAAGACTCAAAAACAGATGGCAGCCAGTCCTGAAATGCCGGGACCATTTCTTTGGAATAATGATAGGGAATCAGAGCCATGATCTGTTCTTTGCGGTTTTTGGGATCACAATAGCAGCCAATGAAAGCATGCTTCTTTTTTATGGACTTTAAACTCCTGCTAATTTGTTCAATTGCAAGCGCAGGATTATCAGCTTTATCAATTTTTGTAAGTATTTTTGTCCATTCCTCTTCAAAACGATTTTTAAGCCATTCCCTTTGATTTTCCTGCATGTCACCCTGCTCTTTAAAGTCAAGAGAACGGACAAGGTTTTCAAATTGTTCTTTGGCTTTCTTTTCATCGCTTTTCTGTGTCAGCTTTTGCAGAGGACCATCGAGCTGCATGGATTTTTTTCTTACATTGCTGGCTTTGGATTCAATATTATTTCCTGATGATTGAGCCAGGGCTTCTGGATCAATTCCCTCCTGAATTATTTCCAGAAGATTTTGATATTCTTTATATGAAGACTTTTTTCGAATCATCTTTTCGATCAGTCCGGAGTGGACCAAAGCCGGATTCATGGAAATTGCCTGCATCACCAGTTTGCTTTGATCCTGATCAAGCTGTGACGTAATCCAGAGCATATCCCCATTGATTGAGTGAAAATGCTTATCGATCTTCAGCTCCCGGCTGAACATTTCCATCATCGCCTGATTCAGTTCATTTCTTTGTTCGACTTGAATCTGTCCTAAAAAAGACGAGATCTGAAGACCAATGGAATCTGAACAATCTTCTTTGAGAGTTTCTGCGTGTAAAGCGCCTTTTTTTAAACCGGTGTTGATTGTCGATGGCCGAATATTCTGGGGATCATAAACAATCACTCCATTCTTGTTTTGAAGAGACTGTGACAATTGCTTAATAAAACTCATCCACTCAAAATTATTCTTGGTCGAGTTGCCTTCTGTATAGTCTAAAAACAGACCATCTGCCTGATTGCTTGAAAAAAGCGCCCGCAAAAGATCTCGCGCAATCTTTTCATTTCTAGCATCTATTTGCAAAACGGACAGTTCTTTTAAACGGCTTCCTTTCCAGGAACTTTTCAGAATACTTTCCAGCCTGGCAAACAGGGGTTTGCGGCGCGACTCAGAGAATAAGAGAGCGCTATAAACTGTTTGAGATGTTTTAGTATCATATTCACATGTTAAATACACATAAACCGTTTCTTTACTTAACGCCATTTCCATCCCCCCTTTTCACCATTATCCAATCTGGGTATAATGAAGACGTCTTGGGATCAGCCCAAGCGCCTCCTTTCTATTTACAATACAGACCATGCGCCGATAATAAACAAGCATGGAGGAAAATCATGAGATTTTCTGATCTAAAAGACACTGAGACGTCCAGTGTCTTTTTCTATGCTGATAATCATCCAAAGAAGGCCTGCTTGTTTCAAAACCAATCTTGTACTGAATTTTTATTCGATTTTATCCGCTCATCAAACAGAAAAAGCGTCGGACTCCATTGAACACATGTGTTTGGACAGAGTTTCGACGCTTGCTTTTTATACCATTCCAGGCAGGTACAGTGAGATCTGTCTTTCCCAGCTAGGCCAGTCATGCGGAATATCATATCCCCAGAAATTGATTGAAGAATGAATTCCCTTTTTATAGAGCACGTCTGCCAGCTTTCTTAAGTCGTTCTGGCATTCATTTTCCCAGGCTCCCTGACCGACGACAAATACCGCATTCGCCTGATTGTATTTCTGAATATATTCATGATCATGAGGCATATTCGGCAGATAGGACATTGGATTATTCTTATAGAAGTTCTCATCAAAATTGCCATCATAAATATAAGGTGACATATCGTAGATTCCGCTTAGAGCAAGGACCTTATTAAACCGATCCGGGAAACGGAAAAACAAATTAGCAGCATGTGTGGCTCCCATACTCGCTCCCATAACCATCATGGGTTCAGACTGATCCTTGCCAGCTTTGGCTAAAGCACTTGGAATCAGTTCATTCATCACGTATTGTACCCAGTTTTCCTGTTGCGCCATTCGCCAGTCGGATCGGCCAAAGGAAGACCAGGTTTCATGATCAACTGAATCAACAGTAACAAACTGAATTCGTCCATCGTTGATCAGATCGCCCATCAGATTAAACATATGGCGATCTTCCCATTCAAAAAAACGTCCATCCTGACATGGAATGACCAGGCAAAGCGGTCCGCTATGACCATACATCTTAAATTCCATATCGCGATTCAGGAAATTGGAATACTCCTTATAGTATTCAACTTTCATTCAATTTTCTCCTTTTGCAGCACTTCAAAATCGTTGCCCAAACAGGAACTATTTGGGTGTCCTTAATAAGATACCACGAATTAAGCTCTGAAAGAAATTTTCCATGAAAACGATTGCTGAAACGAAATAAATCGGTTTCAACGATCCTATCTGTTTTCGGCACTTTTTCTTCTCAGACCATTATCAATCTTAATTTGGCGTATTCAAAATCCTTTTTCTGTCATTTCTAGAACTCATCTCTTTTTGTTCAGAAATTTGAGCGAGGGATTTGGTCCGTATTTTTTCATTGAAAAAAAATATTTCAGTGCTTTATATTCCTTTGACCTCGACTTTCTTCATACAATATTTGCTTCAATTCTGGATTTCATCATTTCCTGATCTCTTTTCTTTTCCAATGGCAGGTTCATAAAACTGAAATCACGTATCAAGCCGATCGAAAAGAAAGCACTTTTCTGCCATTTTTTCAACGAGATGCACAACCTGTTTGCCAGATTTGAACTTCCGAAAAACCCGCATATAATACAGGTTGGATTTTAATGAAAGTGAGACCTTATGGCAGACAGAGAAGATATTATTAATATTGCGGTCATTGCCCATGTCGACGCCGGAAAATCCACTCTGGTAGACGCTTTCCTGCGGCAGAGTGATGTATTCCGTGAAAACGAAGAAGTCGTTGACTGCGTCATGGATTCGAATGATCTTGAACGCGAACGCGGCATTACCATTTATTCAAAAAACTGCTCCGTAATTCATGATGGAGTCAAGATTAATATTGTGGATACCCCCGGCCACGCCGATTTTTCAAGTGAAGTAGAACGTATCATCCGTACGGTTGATACTGTAATTCTGCTTGTAGACGCCTCTGAAGGTCCAATGCCTCAGACCCGTTTCGTCTTATCAAAAGCCCTTGAAATCGGACTCAAACCAATATTACTGATTAATAAAATCGATAAGAAGGATCAAAGAGCAGAAGAAGTGGTGGATGAAGTTTACGAACTTTTCCTAGATCTGAATGCGACCGATGAACAGCTTGACTTCCCGATCCTTTATGGCGTAGCCCGTGAAGGTAAGGTTTCCAGGGAACTGGATGACAATTCTGAAAACATCGAGCCCTTGTTTGAAACAATTCTTGAACATACAAAGACTTATCCAAACCTGGATGAGGAACCTGTCAAAATGCAGGTATCCGCTTTAGCTTATGATGATTATATTGGCCGTTTAGGAATTGGACGAATCTATCAGGGTGTTCTTCGTCAGGGAGACTCCTATATCCGTGTCAATACAGATGGTATTGAACACAAGGAAACCATTTCAAACCTGTTTGTGTATAAGGGGCTCTCAAGAACCCCAGTCAAGGAAGCTCATTCCGGCGACATCGTTGTGATTTCCGGCATGCCTGACCTGTCGATTGGAGATACAATCTGCGATCCAATGCATGTTGAAGCCATGCCTCATATCCCTATTGAAGAGCCAACACTTTCGATGAACTTCAATGTCAACAAGTCGCCTTTTGCTGGACGCAGCGGCAAATACGTAACTTCCAGAAACATCAAGGAACGCCTTGAAAAGGAACTTGAAGTCAATGTCGGACTGAAAGTTGAACCAACCGAAAGCGCTGACTGTTTTAAAGTCAGCGGACGCGGCGAACTTCATATTTCCATCCTGATTGAAAACATGCGTCGTGAAGGTTATGAATTAGCTGTTTCAAAACCAGAAGTCATCCTTCATAAGGATGAGAATGGCGTGAAGGTAGAACCGCTCGAAGAAGTTGTTTGTCTGATGCCAGAACAATATTCCGGAACGATTATTAATGCCTTAAATCTTCGCAAAGGAACCATGGTTAACATGGAAGAAGAAAACGGCTATGTCCGTCTGACTTATGAAGCCCCAACCCGCGGACTCTTAGGTTTCAGAACTCAGTTCATCAACGAAACTCATGGTGAAGGAACTCTGGTTCGCCGTGTAAGCGGATATATTCCTTATCTTGGAGAAATTCCTCAGCGAATGCTCGGAGCCATGATATCTACAGATACCGGAACCGCAATGACCTATGCCTTATGGAACCTTCAGGAACGCGGAGCCTTATTCATTGGACCTCAGACTGAAGTTTATGAAGGTATGATCATCGGTGAATCGGCTCGAAACATCGATATGGATGTTAACCCGCTAAAAAACAAAAAGCTGACTGCTATCCGTTCTTCAGGACGTGATGAAGCCATGCTTTTAACCCCTCCAAGAGTGTTCTCACTTGAAGAAGCACTTGAATGGATCAACGACGATGAGCTTGTTGAAGTCACTCCGGATTCCATTCGAATCCGTAAAAAAGGCTTAACCGCCCAGGATCGTCGCGCCCTCTACCGTGAAAAAATGTCAGCTGCATCAAGAGGATAACTATCCAGCAGATTCTTAATAAAGTTGAAACCTGAAATAATCAGATTCAAAGAACAATCTTTAACCGAAAAAATGGAATATTCATTTTTTCGGTTTTTTTGTATACAGTCTGTTCCATTCATTTATCAGGAGAGTCAGCCTTCATCCATCATTGCTTACAACCATACCTGTAATACCTTTTAATCTTTCCATGTTCACAGCTGTTATTCATATCTGTGAGTCTAATCAAAACAGCTTGTGTTCTTATCTTCCTTTCCTTTTACAATTCATTCCATGAAAGAACTGATTGTTTTGCAGTTACTCGTCCGTTAAAGCAGACCAGAATCTTCTGAATTCACATCGAAAAAACGAACAATTATTTTATCCGAAAACAACTGAAAAAGAAATTTCTAAGTCAAATAAATTGGTTGTATCTAACACAAAATGTATTATAAAGAAGTATTTTTTAACTCAGATAAATGTTTTTCGTAAAGGAGGAGACGTATTGAGTAATAGAAAAGAAATTTTTAAAATCGCATTCGCGTATGTAGGGGTTATTGTTGGAGCCGGCCTGTCAAGCGGACAGGATATCCTCCAATACTTTTTAAGTTTCGGAACGCCTGGATTAATTGGTGCAGCAGTACTTGGAGTTCTGAACATTATCTTTGGAAAAATCATTCTTAGCTTAGGCTCCTGTTTTGGTGCACAAAGTCACCAGGAAGTCTTCTCACATATCACCAGCCCGTGGATCACCCGCATCATTGATGCCATTCTGATCGCGGCAAACTTTATTATCGGTTTTGTTATGATTGCCGGTGCAGGAAGCAATCTGCAGCAGCAGTTTCATATTCCAACCTGGATGGGAGCACTCATCTGTTGTGCGTTAATCATTCTGGTTTCCTTTCTTGATTTCGAAAAAATTACCGGAATTCTTGGAATCTTCACTCCAATCGTTATCGTTATGATCGCACTGATTTCTTGCGTATCCCTGATGCATTTCGACTTTGATTTCTCAACTCTTTCAGCCACTGCATCAACGCTCGCATCGCCAATGCCAAACATTTTTCTATCTGTGATCAATTACTTTTCGCTCTGTATGCTTACAGGTGTATCAATGGCATTTGTTCTGGGCGGATCAATTCTCCGGATTGATACCGCAAAAAAAGCTGGATTACTTGGCGGTTCAATGATTGGTCTTGTCATTATGGGTGCTGCCTTTTCCATGTTTGCCAACATAATTTCAATTAAGGAAGCTGAAATGCCAATGCTATCCCTTGTTGCAAAAATATCTCCAGTACTTTCCGGTTTCTATGCACTGGTTATATTTGCTTTGATTTTTAACACAGCTTTTTCACTGTTCTATGCGGATGCTTCTCGTTTTGCAAAGGGCAATACCAGAAAAACCAGAATCTGGATGATCATTCTGGTTGCCTCAGGTTATGCTGCAAGTTTTGGCGGATTTAAGGATCTGATCTCAAATCTGTATCCAATTCTTGGATGGTTAGGAATGATTATGGTCCTGATTATCGCAGGTGCGTGGTTACTCAATCAAAAACGGGTGGTCCAGGAAAAATATATTCGACGTTCAATGGTTCATCTTTTCGCAAAGAAAAAATATATGCCCGAATATTACACAGCCGTTGATCAGAAGAAGCTTGAAAAATTGAAGAAACTGTCGGCTTCGCCTTCTGAAAAACTTGTAAGCAATATCAAAGATTATGGCAGACAGCTTGAAGAGCAGCTCAAGCATCCAAAAGCTATTATGAATTACCTTAAATCTGAACTGCCAGTTCAAGAAACTTCATCCTTTGAATCTGCTTAAATCAAATTCAAATTCATTTTTGGACTGAATATTCAATATGGTGGTTCAATATTCAAAAAAGTCAAAAAATGCTCAGACTTTTCAATCGGAGTCTGAGCTGTTTTTTGACTGTTTTTTTGTGAGATTCTGTTTAGTGATTTTTCCTTGATTTGAGAATGAATTCGAATCCAGACAGGACTTTGATTTGTCCCGCTTAGGTGCCTTTGCATAGATTGAAGATTTTACTGATTCAGTTTTGGTTTTTGCACTGCTGACTGCTTTTTCCATCTTCCCTCTTGTAAAGAAGAAAAAACGGGTCAGAGCCGAAACAATTAAGGTTCCCAGACAGATCATGCCAGCAATAGTAAAAGTCGATAACGCATAAGACAGCCCTTTATAAATATCGCCATCGATAAATGCGGTCATAAAGCGATACGCATCTCCTCCTGGAACCAGTGGAATCAATGCACAGGCTAAAATCGTAGTTACTGTGATTTTGAGTTTTCGGGCCATGATTTCTGCACAGATCGTCAGCGCGATGGCTCCCAGAAAATTTGAAACCGCTGCATCCATGTTTAACATCTTTGAGCAGATCAGATAGACAAAACCACCCACTCCACCCGCAAATGCGGCATACCAGACATAATAATTCCGGACATTAAACAATACCGCAAACCCTAATGAGGCAAGTCCTGCACCGATAAAACCCCTTAAAAAGATTTCAAGAAGCATAAGTATAGCCTCCTCTATTTCCACTTGCGGACAATTCGATCAGGTTAAGTTTCGCACGATGAAATTGAAGTAAAAAATCAGAACGCATAGATACCTAACCCTGCTCCTATTGCAATCGAAGCGGCAATCACAAATGACTCAGTAAATCGAACCAGGCCGGATAAATAATCGCCCATCATTGTATCTCGAATTCCATTGGTTATGGAAAGCCCTGGAACCAGGAGCATCAGTGTAGATATGATAATTGTATTCACATCACAATCCATGGAAAGATAATGAGAAATGCGAGCTATAATCGCTGCCACAAAAGACTGCACAATAATGATTAAAAACGGATTGAGCCGAATTTTTTCAAAATACAATCCACATTCGCGAATAACCCAGCCAATCACAAATGAAGCCGCTACATCCATCAGTCTCCCATAAAAGAAGACCGCAAAACCACCAGCTCCAATCGCGCCAAACAAAGACTTCATCTGCGCATGATAAACCGGTATATGCTTAATCTGATTTAATTCACGATCAATCTCAAGGACATTCAAATGGTCATGAACACACTTTCGGCTTAACGAGTTAATGGCATTAATAATACTGATATTTCGTTCTGAGGAATAAATCCTTGCTACTTTGGTAGCCATTTCATCTTCTGTACAGACTGTACACATAATTCCAGTTGCCGAAACATATGGATTGCATTCTTTGACACCTTCAATAGATAGTCCCATTCTTTGCATCGTCTCTTCAACGCGATAGACTTCTGCTCCAGCAGTCAGAAGCATGCTGCCTGCCTGAATAATGGTTTCAGCGATTTTGATTGCCTCTGATTTTATTGGCCTCCTGGCTTCAAAAACCGGTTGAATTCCGGTTGTCGATTCTTTCATTTCTCTTTCCTCCAGGTCGTTTCAGATTCATTGATTATTTTGGTTGGATATCTATGTCTTAGCGATTTCCAACAGAATCCGGTTATTCTTCAAATCTTAGAATAGTCTTTTTTTGAATGCAAATTCAGCGTATTACAACCAATTCATATTGTTTTTTTGAGGTTTTTAGATGACGAACGAAAAAAGCCATTCTGCAAATATCGATTAACCGCAAAATGGCTTAAGAATATATATTATTGCTTTATTGCTGTTATGACTGAGCTGGAAGTGCCCAGGAAGGATTTTCAAGTTCATGTTCAGGATCAACCGCATCGGGATTGACCATATCATCCTGAGTACCCCAGATCAGATAAAAGGTATTGGAATGCTGCTGAATGCCTTCAAGAAGGTCCGAGAGCTGTTCCCAGGTTTTGTTCCGGACTGGACAGTTGGCCACTTCCGCAATAATGGGTTCGTGATCGAGCATCAGATGAGTTTTGAATTCGTCAAATGATCGGCTCTTCAGGTTGAACAAAGCACATAACGCTTCAAAAGGATGATCGCTTTGCATAATGCGTTTCGCATCAATATGGACTGTTTTCATAGGCCCATTTTAAAGCACTTTTTCTAAAAAGTCAGATTCAAAGACTTTAGGTAAAATGTCATTTTGAATTTGAATCCATGCTATTGATTATCAATCTCTCAGCTGCGGTCCAAACCAGGATTAACCTTGCATCTTTGCGATCAGCTCTTCAAGTTGTTTAACCGAAAGTGCTAACTGTTCCTGGTTGTTTTTGAGTTTTGTTTCTTCAGCTTCAATCTTGGCAGCTGGAGCCTTGGAAGTAAATCCAGGATTGGAAAGCATCTTTTCAGAACGTGCAACTTCTTTTTCAAGCTTTTCGATCAGTTTTTCAAGTTTGGCTTTTTCTTCATCAAGATTGATCAGAGAAGACATTTCAGTTCGAATGAGCCCTTTATGAATGTTTCGGCTTAACAGATCACCGCTCAGTTCTTCATTCAGATGCACTTTTGCCATTCCTTCCAAAAGGTCGGCAATGGTCTTCGGGAAGATTCTTGGACTTCCATTTTCATCCTCAATCCGCACTTCAATGATTTCTTTTGGCTTCAGATTATACTGACGTTTTATTTCTCGAATGGCTTCAATTGCTGAGATCAGAATGGTCATATTTTCAACAGTTGTCTCAGAAGAAGGCAGTTCCATAACAGCAGGCCAGCTTTCTAGCTGAATGCTTTCCTTTTCATAAGGAAGATTCTGATAAATGTGCTCGGTTACAAATGGCATGTACGGTGAAAGCAGAATCAGAATCTGTTTTAAAACATAAGCCAGAACCGCTTTCGTATTTTCTGCTGTCTTTTCATCTTTACTGTTTAATGCCGCTTTAGAAAGTTCAATATACCAGGAGCAGAAATCATCCCAGGCAAAGTGAAGAACTTCATTGGCTGCAATAGCTAACTCATAACGATCCAGATTCTGAGTTGCACTTTCAATCGTTTCGTTCAGACGGGAGAGGATCCAAAGATCTGCATCCTGCAGGGCATCAAGATCAAGCTGCGGCAGCTCTTCGCCAATCTGCATCTGCACATAACGGGAGGCGTTCCAGATCTTGTTAATAAAGTTCCATGCGGCATCAACTTTTGAAGGATCATAGCGGAAATCCTGACCCGGAGTTGAGTTTGTCGTCAGGAAGAAGCGTAGGGCATCCGCCCCTTTTTCTTCAATAACATCCATCGGATCAATTCCATTTCCTAGCGACTTGGACATCTTTCTTCCCTGCGGATCACGGATCAGTCCATGAATTAAGACTTCCTTGAACGGACGGTTATTCGTATCAAAACGCGCCTGGAAAGCCATACGTGCCACCCAGAAGAAGATGATGTCATAGCCGGTGACTAAGACATCGGTTGGATAGTAACGCTGATAATCATCTGTTTCTTCTGGCCAGCCCATTGTGGCAAAAGGCCATAATCCGCTCGAGAACCAGGTATCAAGCACATCTTCATCCTGCTTCCAGTTTTCAATGTCTTCTGGTGCCAGTTTGCCGACATAAATTTCTCCTGTTTCCTTATGGAACCAGGCTGGAATTCGATGACCCCACCATAACTGTCTGGAAATACACCAGTCTTCAATATTTTCGAGCCACTGTTCAAATGTTCTTGAAAAGCGAGGTGGGATGAAGTCGATCTTCTGATCCCCTTTCTGAGCTTCCAATACCGCATCTGCTAATGGTTTCATTCGAACGAACCACTGCTTGGAAAGATAAGGCTCAACAATCACTCCTGTTCGTTCTGAATGACCAACCATATGCGGATGATCTTCGATATGATCAACCATTCCATTGGCATCGAGATCAGCGACTACCGCTTTTCGACATTCGAAGCGATCCATATCTTTGTATTTTCCAGCCAGTTCGTTCATCGTTCCATCTGGATTCATACAAACCGGCATCTTCAGATTGTATTTTTTAGCCAGATTAAAGTCATTTGGATCGTGAGCTGGAGTACATTTCATCACTGCTGTTCCAAAATCAAGATCAATGTAATCATCGGCCATAATTGGCAGAGCTTCATTGTTTACCGGATTCAGGACATGCAGACCAACATACTTTTTATAACGTTCATCATCCGGATGAACAAATACTGCCTGGTCGGCAAACATAGTCTCAGGTCTTGTTGTGGCAATAATCAGCTCATCTCCGGTTTCCTGAACAGGATATTTGAAGTAGTACATTTTGCCTGGCGTTTCTTCATGAATCACTTCAATGTTTGAAAGCGCGGTTCTGGCCTGTGGATCCCAGTTAATAATTCGCTCTCCCTGATAAATCAAGCCTTCGTTGTAGAGATTCACAAAGGTAGTCAGTACGGCATCATTGAGTCCGTCATCGAGAGTAAAACGCTCTCTTGAATAATCTAGTGAAAGTCCAAGTTTAGCCCACTGTTCACGAATATGAGAAGCGTATTCTTCTTTCCACTCCCAGGCGCGTTCCAGAAATTTTTCACGGCCAATATCATAGCGGGAAATTCCTTCTGACTGCAGTCTGGCATCAACTTTTGCCTGAGTCGCAATACCTGCATGATCCATACCGGAAAGCCAGAGAACGTCAAATCCCTGGGCTCTTTTATAGCGGGATAAAATATCCTGCATGGCGGTATCAAGAGCATGGCCCAGGTGCAGTTTGCCAGTTACGTTTGGAGGTGGAATAACGATTGAATATGGAATTTTTGACTGATCGCCAGCCGTGAAATATCCTTTTTCGATCCAGTTCTGGTAGGTTTCTGGATTTTCAACTAAATGGTGATCATACTTTTTTGAAAGTTCACTCATGTTTCTGTTCCTTTCTGATTTATGCGATGAATCTTGAGCAAAAACAGGCAAAAAAAAAGAGCGGTCCAAAGGACGAACTGAGTTCGCGGTACCACCTTCGTTACAAAAGCCCCATTTCTTCAGGAAGTTTTGTCCATTCCTCTTCAATTCATTGCGAAATGAAAATGAATATCAATTGAATCCGTATCCTTCCTGGCTTTTGCCTCTTTGACATAACGCTGTCCCTGCGCAAAACGCTAATAAAGTCAGTTTATTTTTCCATCAGGAAAAATATCAAATCTTCTTGTTCACATTTTGAGCTCCCGGGCTACCTTCTCTGATTCCTTCTGCCTTCTTTCACCTTTTGAAAGCTCTCTGTAGTGCCGGAGATCAGATACTCCTCCCGTTCATCGCATTTTTTACCATTATAGCCATGAAAATCCTCTTTTCAAATCTTTATCCATCTAAATCCAGCGGTTTATCGAACATTTTCCATAAATCATTAAATCTGTCATCGATAATGTTTCATTGTCGATTATGATAGAGGCAGATGAAAAAGGAAAAAGAAGGGAAAAATATGCGAACAAAAAATCTTTCTAAACATCAGAATTTTACTTTTGCTGCATCAAAATGGTTTAAAACAACCCTCTTCATTTCTGCTGCCTTGATGATCACGGGATGCAGCGCAGTCAATGCTAAATCAGATCCTTCTGTCCTGAAGAACGCAAAATCTTCCGATCAGGAAATTGAAGTCCATGTTCTTGATGTCGGTCAGGGTCTGGGAATAGTAGCCATCAGTGGTGATGATGTTCTTATGTATGATGGCGGGGACCGCGATTATTCAAGTTATGTTGTCAGCTGGCTCAGGAAAAATGGAATCAGCGAAATCGATCAGATGATTGTCAGTCATTATGATGCCGATCATCTCAATGGTCTGGTTGGTGCTTTGAACACGATGACAACCGATGTGGTTTACGCTCCAGACTATGCATGTGATACAAGAGTCTGCAATTCATTTCACAATGAAATTGTTGAACAAAACATTGAACTGATTCATCCAAAACCAAAAGATACCTTTGAATTTAAAGAGGCGACAGTCACTTTTCTATCTCCGCAAAATCATTCCTATTCTGAAAATAATGATTATTCTCTAGCCATCCGGATTGAACTCGGGGATTCTTCTTTGCTGATCAGTGGAGATGCGGAATATGATTCTGAACAGGAAATGGTCTCAACCTTTGGAAACAAGTTAAAAAGTGATGTATATGTTGCTGGTCATCACGGATCATCCTCTTCGTCGAGTGCTGCTTTTCTTGATGCTGTTGATCCAGAGAGTGTAATCATCAGCTGCGGTAAAGATAACTCCTATGGCCATCCGCATATGGAAACTGTGAAGGCTTTTGAAGACAGAAACCTGGATATTTACCGAACCGACCAGCAAGGTGAAATCACCTTTACAATGACTGAAGATACAATCACTTTTAAAGAACAGACTGCGCCGGATCCTTATGCTCTTGGAAGCAAGTCGATCTACCAGAATCAAAGTGGGAATACGAGTCAATCGACCGGCAATCACCACCAGGAACACCAGCAGGATCATCATGATGAAGTCCATCATAATCAGACGACAAATAATTCCCAGCCAGCTGCAGCTGACTATATCCTGAATACAAATTCTCATAAAATCCATGTTCCAAACTGTAAATCGGTTTCCAAAATGAAAGAGAAAAACAAACAGGCCGTCAATGATTCGATTGAATCCTTAAAGAACCAGGGATATTCCCCCTGTCAGAACTGTCTGAAAGGTTATTAATTTTTTTTGAAACAAAAGTGACAAATTCCCGCCGCTCATTTTCGCAATGGTTGCGTAACGAATGGATTTATATAATATTCAGTATTCACAATTTGTTTTTAAACATCCATATAATCTCCAAAAACAGCCCATTTCTTACATTCCAGAGAATCGGGCTGTTTTTTTTCGGGGAATTTCTTTAGAGTCTGGATCTGATCGTTTTTCATTTTCTCGAAGTACGAAAATTGAACAACAGAGTCAGTTTGATTATTTTCAACAAATAACTATTACATCCTTTTAAAATTATGCAGTTTAAAAACGCGCAAATATTTTTGATTCAGAATTCAAAAAAAACTATAAACTTCGTTGGAGTTCTCGAACATTTTTCTTAAAACAAGTAATCAACGACTGAACTTTGTAAATGTCAATCAGAAAATGTACAAATTGGGTAATTAAAAGATGTACAATTTTGAGCATATTAAAAGAGAGCTGGGGGCGGTGAAACGCAGGTGATGTCGGTAAAATATCGGCCATTAGACATCA
>NZ_MPJW01000141.1 GCF_001945525.1 Ileibacterium valens | reverse complement strand
ACGGATCGTTCGGTCGCTGTCAGTGATTTCAATCACCGGCTTTGGACTCTCGTCTGATCCTTCCAAATCCAGGAAGACCGTCCTGTCAATTTCTACGAATTCAAGAGCCGCTGAAGCAGGCGATACGGCGGCAGCTTTTCTGCGCCAGTACTGGAAGGTGGATAAAGCCAGGCCGTTTTGGACGCAGAAGCCAGCCTGAGTCAGACCTGACACCTGATATTGATCAACCAGGTTCATCCACTGTTCCTGATTCAGTTCACGGGATTTGGAAAACAGATAATTATGCATAAAATCCTCCAGTTCTAGTCGAATACAGAATATCGACTGGAACCGGAGGATCTAAGCCCGTGCAAATTTCAAAAGGTTACGATAAAAAGCATAGAAAAAGGGGCTGTAAATCTCGCTGATGAAAAATCAGTCGAAATTTAACAGCCCCTTTACAGACTTCATAAATGTCAGTGGTTTTCTTTATATTGCATGGTTTCGAAAGTCTGATCTGAACCGATTGAGAATCAGGCAAGAGTCATCAGTTTCTTTAGTTCAAGCCGAATATAAATAATTCTTGAAACAATCTCCCGCAGAATATGTTTTGGCTTTCGATCTGGATACGTATAAAGAGAAAAACAGGAAAACGAGTGGGAAGCCATGGCTGCCGCTCTTTTCGCATGAAGGGAACTGGTCAGAATCAAAATGGGCTGATTACCAATCATCAGCCGGGTGTTTTTCAGGTTTTCCCAGGTACTTCGCGCTTTTTTTTCGAGAACTATATCAATTGGCAGATCACAATGTTCCTGAATATATCTGGCCATCGCTTTGGCTTCATTATAATGGTTTTTGACTGATCCGCCTGAAATGATCAGTGTCCTGTAGAGACCTTCGCGATAGGCTTCGATCGCAAGATTGCAGCGTCTGATCTGCGATCTTGAATAACTGCCGTCATCGCGGCATGGACAGCCAAGCAGTAAAGCATATGGCCATACTTCAGAACTGCTTTTGCCAGGAGTCTTTGCAAAAAAATCACTGACATTAATCTGCTTTTCTTTATTGGTTAAATGATCCTTGAGATCAACAGGATTTATCATCGTCTTAACCGTTTTTTCATTGCTTTCTTTTGCCTGAAGACCATCAAGCGAAATGTATCCCTTCATTCGATTTAAGGAAGGCAAAAAGAGAGTATAGAGCTTCCAGGCGGAAATAGAAGCAATCGCGGTAAAGATCAGGGTAAATAAGCTGAATAAACATTTAGTCTTCTTTTTCAAATTGAATCACCATCCTGTCTTCGTTTTCGATTCTCTGATCAAGAACACTTTCATATAACAAACGGCTTTTGTGTTCAACCATTCGCAAAAATTCTGGGAGATCTCGAATTCTTGAAGCCATCGGAGTCCCTTTAGGCAGACTTGAAAGAAGTCTGCGCCCTTTATCATTCATGCCCAGAATCCGCAGAAAGAAAAAATGATCATGGCTTCTGAAATCTTCCTTTGTAATCTGAAGAAGAATGAACAGACAGGTTCTTTGAATTCTAGCTCTTGAATAGGTTTTCGACACGCAATCTTCCAGAAATCCTTCCCAGGAAAAGTTTTTTTCTGCCGCTTTTCTTAAGCGGCTTTCAATTCCTTCTTCAACCAGAAGAAAACTGCGAAGTGTACTTGACGGACTCATCATTAATGCAGTTCTTAAGGCCGGATAATAACTTGACCAGCATTGCTGAGACATAAAATGATCCGATAAGAATGCCTTTTTTCCTTCGAAAAAATCTTTTCTGGTCTGCGTCGCTGAAACAAAATCTTCGTTTCGCTTAATGCAATAGGGTGTGATGCCAAACATTCGGCAATAGCGAATGTATTGAACTCCCAGGATATCATTGCTTCGCAGTGGCTGGTTTAATGTTTTTTCCGTGTTTCGAACCAGAGAAGTCGATGGATCCTTTATCAGAAGATCAAGTGAACCTGCAAGGGTTTCAAGTTTTTTTAAATCTCCGGTTTCAGAACCAAAACAGATGTTGTTTACTCCAGCTGTCTTTAAGGATTCAATGGCATACATGGCAAAGCGGTCAGCGGACTGAGCCGCATAAATACAGGGCAGCTCAAGAACTAAATCCGCACCTGCCTGCAGACAAAGTTTTGCTTTATCATTTCGTGAAAGCAGAGAAGGCAATCCCCGGCTTGAAAACCAGGAAGTAACAATAATGATCAGTATATCAGGGTGAAGCAGGTTTCTGGTCTGTTCAATATGATATAAATGTCCCTGATGTAATGGGTTGTATTCTGTGATCAGTCCGGTAATGTTCATAAAATCAGTATATCCTTTTGTAAAAATCCTGGATATTTCATGAATATAACAATTTGAGAGTCTGGATCATCGCCTTTGAAATGAAATCGGTTAACGAGAATCAGGCAAAGCCATTCTGCAGGATTTCTTTGGCCAAAAACCAAGACTGACAGGACTTTTATGATATTTTTAAGAAAAGAAAGCATAAGTATAAAGGCAGTGCAGAATTCGCAGTTTGACATCTAAAATTTGCCTGCCTATAATAGCAAATGCTACATGAGGTGATAGTGCGTGAAGTACACAAGAAATGATTTCTTGGCAGCTTCGGATCATACGATCTGGATTGACGAATGGATCAGTGTTGAAGACAGTGAGTTTTTAGATCACTCTGTCGTCAAGGCTGTTCCAGAATGCCATATAACCGGATCACTTCATTTTGACTCAGAAAACCGGGTGACCAGTGATCTGGATCTTAAGGGTGTTATGACAGTGCTCGATTCGATCACAAATGAGGATCTGGATATTGATTTCGAAACTGTGTCAGAAACTGTCTATTCTTTCTCTCCTGTCTCAGATGATGAACAGGATGATGAAGTTGTGGTGGTTAAAAAAGATACGATTGATTTAAATCCTGAGATTTTTCAGGCAATCATCTTTGATGCACCCATGAGCATAACAGCCCTTTCCCGGGAAGATTATCCTGAAGGCAATGGATGGGTTCTTCTTTCTGATCAGGATGAGCAGAATGATGAAGAGGCCGTTGACCCGAGATGGGCCAAATTGAAAGATTTCCAACTCAATGATGACTAGGAGGTGCACAAATGGCTGTACAGCAGAGAAGAGGATCTAAACACCGTAAATTAAAGAGAAGATCTCATTACAAATTAAGCAAACCGGCTATCGTTAAATGCCCAAACTGCGGCGAATACAAGCTGGCTCATAAGGTGTGCGATTCCTGTGGAACCTATAATGGCAGACAGGTAATCGAAGTGGAAGTTGAAGAAGCTGAATAAATTCCACAAGATCAAAATCTAATTTGAAAACAAAGAGCGAGAGCTCTTTTTTTGTCCTTTTTTCTTAGTAATCCATCTTTCGAAACCAATCAGTCTTGCCAATCGATAAATTCACAAGTCAGAAGAGGCAAAAAAAGGATTCAACATATTGGAATTCAATTTCTCGAAATTGGAAAAGCTGGAATCCAAATTGGATTTATGAAGAATTCATTACAGATTACGGAAGAATTTCTGTCATCAAAACCAATCCCGAAAAGATTGAAATTCACGAAAAATGCGCGATACGCTTTCATTTGCCTGAAAACCGTGCTCTTTCAAAAGATAGACTTCTCTACCGCAATTTTGTATAATTTCATTGCTTTAAAATTTGGAAGGACAGAGGAAAAATAAATGATTTATTTATGGATTGCTTTGTCCGGGATCGTTGGTCTTGCTTTGGGAGTGATAGCCATGCAGATGGTTTCCAGAGCAGGATTGAATAAAGACCAGCAGAAAGCAGAGCAGATTCTGCGAAAGGCAGAAACTGATGCGGATGCTAAAGTGAAACAGGCCGTTTTAGATGGTAAAACCCAGGTTCACGAAATGAAAGTGGAAGCGGAAAAAGAGATTAAAGAACGCAAGGCAGAAATTACCCGTCAGGAAACTAAGCTGCTTCGGCGGGAAGATTCTCTCAATTTCCGTGATGAATCTCTGAATCAGAAAGAAAAAGAACTCAACAATCAGCTTCGCAAGGCCAATGAAAAAATCGCGGGTCTTGACGAAAAGGAAGCGCATCTTCAAAAGGAGATCGATCGTCAGATCGAGGTTCTCGAAGGAGTTGCCCGCATGTCTTCTCAGGAAGCAAGAGACGAGCTATTCTCACTGGTAGAGAAGCAGATTTCTCATGAAACCATGGCTTACATCAAGGAAAAGGAAGATGAGGCAAAGTCGCAGGCTGCGATGAACGCTCAGGAAATCATTGCCCTTTCGATTGAAAGAATGGCCCAGCAGGAAGCGATGGACCGAACCGTTTCGGTTGTCACTATTCCTGGTGAAGAAATGAAGGGTAGAATCATTGGTCGTGAAGGACGCAACATTCGTGCTTTTGAACAGGCGACAGGTGTTGAGCTGAATATCGATGATACTCCAGATCTGATTACAATTACCTGCTTTAACCCGATCCGACGGGAAGTTGCCCGTCTAGCTTTGGAATATCTGATTCGTGATGGCCGTATTCAGCCAGGTCGAATTGAAGAAGTCGTCAAGAAATTCCAGCATGAAGTGGATCAGGAGATTCAGAAAGCGGGCGAAGAAGCTGTATTCCGTTTGGGAATCGGACGAATTGACCGTGAAATTGTTAAGCTGATCGGTACCCTTAAATATCGTTTCTCTTATGGACAGAACGCGCTTCAGCATTCGATGGAAGTCGCTCTGATCGCTGGATCTATGGCTGCTGAGCTAGGACTCAACCAGCATATGGCAAAACGAGCCGGCCTGCTTCATGATATTGGTAAGGCACTCAATATCGATCAGCAGGAAGGTTCACACGTGGAATTAGGTTATAAGTTCTGTAAGAAGCATGGTGAAAAGGAGATTGTCCTCAATGCGATTCAATCGCATCATGGAGATGTCGAACCGAAGTTTCTGACTTCCCATCTCGTCATCGCCGCTGATACAATTTCTGCAGCCCGTCCAGGCGCCCGCAAGGAGTCTGCTCAGGCATATATTAACCGGCTTGAAAATCTTGAGAAGATCGCTAACGATTTCGAAGGCGTTCAGAATGCCTATGCCATTCAGGCAGGGCGTGAAATCCGGATCCTTGTCAATCCAGAACAGGTTGATGATTTAGCCTGTGCGAAAATGGCCAGAAAGATTCGGGAAAAGATTGAAAGTGAATTGACCTATCCCGGACAAATTAAAGTGAACGTGATTCGTGAAGTCCGTGCCCAGGAAGTTGCGAAGTAACGAATTGTTAACTAATCAAGGATCCTTCGGGATCCTTTTTCATTGTCCTGGATGAAATCATTCTTATTCTGATTTAATGTTAAATGCTCAGCTGAAGCGAATTAAAGAGTATATACCCGGATTTAATCCATTCGATAAGGAGATCTGAAACCGGAAAAGGATCGATTGATTTGTGATTTGACAGCAACAGGTTAATTTAGAGTACAATCCTTGCATATGCTGATGAAATCAGTTCAGTCTTGATTGAAGGTATAAAGAACTTCATAAAAACGTATGCTGAAGATAAAATTAGTTAATGCTCTCGGTTTTTGAATAGCAGCAGAGCAACAGCAGGAATACAAATCAGAAATATTAATTATATTTTTAAAATAAAGGGGGTTTAAAGCTACTGAACAAAAATCGAAAACCGATTCCTGTTCAAGCTGAGTAATCATGAAAATAAAAGAAAATTGGCATCTGCCCGATCATAAGCAGGCTGCCAGAAGAACAAAGAATGCGGTTGAAGTCATTGATGACTTTCAAATTGATAATGATACCGTAAATATTGGAAATGGAAAACGCTATTTTATCTCCACCTATGGCTGCCAGGCCAATGAACGGGATTCAGAAACACTGAGTGGAATTCTAGAAGCTTTAGGTTATGAAGCGGCCAGCCAGGCAGATCAAGCGGATCTGATCCTGATGAATACATGCGGTATTCGAGAAAATGCGTCGAATAATGTCCTGGGTGAAATTGGTTCCTATAAAAGACTGTACAGAGAAAATCCGGATCTGATCATCGGAGTCTGCGGCTGCATGTCGCAGGAAGAAGGGTTTGCTCATACCCTGCTTGAAAAGTATCCTCAGGTTCGTCTGCTGTTTGGAACCCACAATCTGCAGGATCTTCCTTCCATGTTAAGCCGCCTGCAAAATCCAAAAGAACGGGTGGTAGAAATCTATTCCCGGGAAGGCGAAGTGTATGAAAATCTGCCCAGCCATCGGGCAAGCCAGCATAAAGCATGGGTCAACATCATGTATGGCTGTGATAAATTCTGTACTTACTGCATTGTCCCATATACCCGGGGCAAGCAGCGTTCGAGAACAATGGATGCGATTTTAGAAGAAATTAAGGTGCTGAAAAAGCTCGGATATAAAGAGATCACACTATTAGGTCAGAATGTGAACGCTTATGGAAAGGATCTTTCTGAAGATCTTTCCTTCGCAGGACTTTTAGAAGAAGCCGCAAAGACAGGAATCGACCGGATTCGGTTCATGACCAGCCATCCATGGGACTTTTCTTCAGAAATGATCGATGTCATTGCCAAATACCCAAACATCATGCCATATATTCATCTGCCTTTACAAAGCGGAGATGACGAAATTCTGCGCCGGATGGGCAGACGGTATACTTCTGAAGATTATCGACGTCTGTTTGATGAAATCAGAGAAAAAATCCCCAATGTCAGCATCTCCACCGATATCATTGTCGGTTTTCCAAATGAATCAGATGAGGCGTTTGAACATACGATGGATATGGTTCGTTACGCTCATTTTGATAATGCGTTTACTTTCATCTATTCTCCCAGACCCGGGACTCCGGCTGCCAGAATGGAAGATCCGATCTCAGAATCGACCAAGAAGGAAAGACTGCTTCACCTCAATAAGGTCTGGAATGATCTGGCTCTCGAAAAAAACAAGGCTTATGAAGGTAGAATTGTCGAAGTTTTAGTTGACGGACCCAGCCGCAAGGATCCAAACCACTATTCTGGGTATACGGACACGTTTAAGCTGGTTAACTTTTCTGGAAACAATCTGAAGGCCGGTGATCTGGTAAGAGTGCGCATTGATCAGGCAAAGACATTCTCCATGGATGGAACGGCCATTGAGGAATAGCTTCCTGTTAAGTGAGAAAAGGATTAATTGGTACAAAATCAGGAGATATCTGCGGATGTCTCTTTTCTTTTGAATTTCTGAAAGCTGTCTATTAACAACTCATGCTGTGAAAGAATTGTTTTTGTTTCCTGTTTTTGATGAACGATCCGTAAAGAATGTGGAGTTTTCAAAACATGAGGAGCTTAAAGCATTGCATCCTCTGGTTTGTTATAATGTTTTCTAAAGGAGCTTTTTACATTTAATGGAAAATAATATTGAAATGATGCAGGAAAATGAAACTGTTGAACTTCACAGTGATGAAGCAAAAACAGATCGTTCTGCAAAGAAAAGAAAAAAAGCAAAAATTCAGCCTCAGGAAATCGTGCGCATCTTTGCATTAGGTGGAATGGATGAAGATGGAAAAAATATGCTCTGCATTGAAATCGATGGAGACATTTATATTGTTGAAGCAGGAATCAAATTTCCTGATGCAAAAAGTGCACTTGGAATTGAATGCATTGTTCAGGATTTCAGCTATCTGATTGCTCATAAGGATCGGATTAAAGCCATCCTGATTACCCATGGCCACGATGATGTCATGGGAGCCTTGCCTTATCTGCTTCGGCAGATTAAGGCGGATGTCTACGCGACAAGCTTTACCGCTGAGCAGATCTCCAAGATGTTAAAGGCCAGGAAAATCAAAGGGATTAAAATCCGTACAGTCAAACGAAAAGAAACCCGGAAAATCGGCGGCAGAACGGTTCATTTTTTCCCGGTCACTCATTCCTTCCCTCAGGCTTACGGTTTAGGAATCCGCACCGAATACGGCTATATCGTTTATTCGGGAGAATTCATTGAGGATTACGATGATATGGAAGAAGCCTACCGGGGGGATTACAGCGAGCTGTCCTTTTTCAGAAATGAAGGCGTTTTATGTCTTCTTTCAGATTCCAAAGGGGCAGAACGTCAGGGACATACGTCTCCTGGACATCGGATCTATGATCTCTTTAATAAAACACTTGATGATTATGAACATCAGCGCGTATTCGTAGAAATTTTCACGCAGTCCGTATTCCGTATTCAGGAAATTATTGAAAGCTGCATCGAACACCGCAGAAAGATGTGCTTTTACACCCGTGACCTGCAGGATCTGATTGCAGGTCTTGAAGGAATTACGGATGCTGTACCTCCTGAACTGGTCATTTCGAATGATCAGATTGATAAGACTGATAATTGTGTTGTCATCATTTCCGGACAGGGCAGAAGTCTGTTCAACCTGATGATCAATATCGCCAATAATGAAGTATCAGATATCTCCTTTAAGAAGGATGATGTAATTGTTGTTGCGACCCCATTGGTTCCTGGTGTAGAAAAAGACTTCCGGACAATGGAAAATGATATTTACAAGCGTGAAGGAATTCTGATCAAGATTGATAAAAACGTCTCCGGAATGCATCCAGCCAAGGAAGATCTGAAGATGATGATCTTTATTCTGCAGCCAAAATACTACATTCCATTTAAAGGGGAATACCGGATGCTTTGCGCAAATGCGATGATTGCCAGAGAAATGGGTATTCCCTATGAAGATATTCTTGTCCTTGATAATGGTCAGGTAGCTACCTTTGAAAACGGGGTTCTTGTCAATACGCAGGAAGTGATTGAACTTCACGAGGCATTGATTGATGGGGAAGAAAACTGGGAAAAAGCCGGTGTCGTTTTAAAAGATCGTGAAACGCTATCTACAGATGGCGTTGTGATCATGGCTATTGGTCTTGATTCAAAAAATCAGAAAGTAGTCAATGGGCCGGATGTGCAGACCCGCGGATTCATATACATGAAAGATGCCGATTACATTACCCGGGATATTACCAAGATCATGATTGATACGATTGAAGAAAATGTAAAAGAAAAGAAGTACGAAAACCTTGAGTGCCGTGCTGAGATTCGTGATAAAGTTCAGAAATATCTGCTTAAATCAACAGGCAAGCGTCCAATGGTTCTCCCGGTCATTCTTGAAATTAATTCCAATCAATAGGCTTTTTTCATAAAGCTTTAGTTCATAGTCTTTATCCGTTGGGTCCTTTGAGACTGATTCAGGACTATGTTATTCGACATTTTGATTTGAAATTGCACCAAATCAGCTGCCAAGCTGATTTGGTTTTTCTTTGATTTTTCCGCGTTTAAAGATTATCTTTTTCAAGTTCGTTTTTCAGAAATAGGAATTTCATGAGAAAATGCAATTTGCCAATTCAATGTGTTGATGAATACGTCAATGATCACGTTCAGAAAGGGGTGTTTCATGACTGCAAAAAAAACCACTAAGCGAAACACGAGATCGGCTTCTACAAAGAAAAGGTCTGCTGTAAAAAGCCGCTCCCGAACTCGTAAAAATACACAAAAGAAAGCATCAGTTCTTACAAGCCGTATTTTCCTGGTCTGTCTGATTCTGTTAAGCGCTGCTTTAAGCCTGATTACGCTGTTCAGATTGGGATTTGCCGGAGCCTGGCTGTATGGAGCACTGTCCCTTCTGGTCGGTAACTTTGCATCGGTTTTGCTGATCTATGTGATTGCTTTTGGATTCTGGATCATCTGGACTGGATGCAAGAAACAGCTTCCTGCCAGATTCTGGGTAGGAATGTTAATGATGATGGCAGGCTGGAGTTTATGCGCTGCGTTGGCTGGTATGCCCCAGAATGATCCATGGTTTGCTTTATCGAGGCTGATGGATAGTGTTTCCGGGATTTTACAGGGAACGGATTTTACCAACTACGGGTTATTGGGAGCCATGTTGTCCGGTATGTTTGGAAGCCTGTTTTCTTCGATGGGCAGCTGGATCATTGCTGTTACCTTGCTGATTATTTCTGTTGTCCTTGTTGGCTGGTCCATGCTGACTGAAGCGATGGAACTTCTTAAGGAAAACTCGAAACAGGCAATTTCTTCAATGAATGCAAGAATGCAGGAAAACCGGCAGATTCGAAAGGAAAACCGGCGTCTGGCCAGAGAAGAATATTCAGAAGATCCTGCAGGATTTGATTCTTCTTATGGAAATGAATTAAAACCGAATACCTTTTCCTTTGAAGAGGCGGCACTGCTGCTTGATGATTCGGCCGAAAAAAGACGGCATATTCATGGCCGAACGAAACGAAAACCTTCTGTTTTCTCCCTGTTAGCGAATAATTCTCTGCTTGACGATACTCAAAGTTCAAAACTCAGGGAAAAAAGAAAAGCAGGCGGTAAAGGTGCAGAAGCGTTCTCGAAATTGAATCAGGATAAGAATGGAACAGGTTCAAATGAAGAATTGGTTCAGGAAGCTGTCCGAATCACTGGCGGTTTTTCTGAATCTGCAATTGTACCAAGTTTCCTGACAAATGAACCCACTGAATTCTTCGGAAACATGAATAAGATGAAAGAATCTGTTGAACAGACAAAAGAGAAACCACAGGAAATGATAACGACTTATCAACAAGCCGGTTTGAATCAGGCTTCTGAAACAGAATCTTCCTTAAGTCAGGTTCAGAAAAATCATTCATCTTCCAATGCAAATTCCAAACCTTTATCTTCAAGGCAGAGTGAAGACCTGAATTCGCTGCGGCAAGCCCGAGGCAACTCGGCAGTGGCCAGAGCTCAGGCCGGTCAGAAGAGTCCAGAAGAACTCATTGCTCAATCTTCGAAAAAGAAAAGTACTGAACCAAAGGAGAATCCGCTTTCAGCAATCGAAGAGATGGAAGCGGGAATGGATCTGGGAATTACAGCTTACGATCATTACAAATTACCAAAGATCAATCTGCTCAATGAAATGTCCAAATCCTCCCGTTCGAGTATCAATACCCAGCAGGCAAAGGAAAATGGAGCGAAACTGATCAGCATTCTCAAGGAATTTAATGTTCCAGCCAGGCTGACCGAAATTCATATTGGTCCATCTGTAACGAAATTTGAAATTTCTCCGGGAGTCGGTGTTCGAGTCAACACGATTACCAATTTGCAAAATGACATTAAGATGGCTCTGGCTGCCACAGATATTCGTATTGAGGCTCCAATCCCAGGCAAATCAGCCGTGGGAATCGAAGTTCCAAATACGGAAAAAACAGAAGTTGGAATGAAGGAACTGATGAAGAATGTTCCTGAAAAATTGAGCAAGCTGCCTTTGGTCTTTGCCCTTGGAAAAGATCTGCTTGGAGAGAACGTTTATGGGCGCCTTGATACCATGCCTCATTTACTGATCGCCGGAGCTACCGGAAGCGGGAAATCCGTCTGCGTCAACTCGATTATTACTTCAATCCTGATGCGGACCCGACCCGATGAGGTCAAGATGATCCTGGTGGATCCAAAAAAAGTCGAATTTACTCCTTATAATGGGGTTCCTCATCTTCTATCTCCGGTTATAACCGATGGCGATTTAGCCAATAAGGCATTAAAGGTCGTCGTTGAGATGATGGATGCCCGCTATGATCTTTTTGAAGAAGCTGGTGTTCGAAACATCAATGCGTTTAATGCATTTGTGGATCAGAATTCAGAGACTCATTTAAAGCGGCTGCCCAGAATTGTTGTGATTATCGATGAGCTTGCCGATCTGATGCTGGTTGCCGCAAAGGAAGTCGAACAATCCATTCAGCGAATTACGCAGTTGGCCAGAGCAGCGGGAATTCATTTGATCGTTGCTACCCAGAGACCTTCGGTCAATGTAATCACTGGGGTCATCAAGGCCAATATTCCAAGCCGGATCGCTTTTGCGGTTTCCTCGTCAGTCGATTCAAGAACCATACTTGATCAGGCTGGGGCTGAACGGCTTCTGGGGTATGGCGATATGCTTTTCCTTGATAACGGGGAAACCGCACCAAAACGAATTCAGGGCGTCTTTATCAAGGATGAAGAAGTCAATGCGATTGCTTCCTTTGTAAAGGAACAGGCTGAGCCTCAGTACGATGATGCCTTTATTACGTTAAAGGAACTGCAGTCACAGGGAGGAGCCGTATCTGGAGATCCGGATGATCCTCTTTATGATCAGATCAAGCATTTTGTGATTACTCAAAGAAAAGCCAGCACTTCGCTGATTCAAAGACGGTTTTCAATTGGTTATGCCAGAGCAGCCAGACTGATGGATTCTCTTGAGATCAATGGAATTATCGGTCCTGCAAATGGGAGTAAGCCGAGAGAAATCCTGGTCCAGATGAATTATGACGAATAAAAAGATTCTAATGGACTTCTGAAACGCCAAAAACTGAAGCAAACAAAACAGTCCTCAATCCAGTCGATTTCAAATCTCTGGATTGAGGATTCATTTTTGTATTGAAGAAAATTGTCTTCAAAAAGTTGTCGTAAATAAGGGTTGGAATTGCAAGCGGCAATAAGATGATGATGTTTTGTGAATGAATTCTAAAACGGCTTCATGGTACATTGAAGAGGATAAGCGGTGGTCAGAATGGAAACAATGAGTCAATTCAGATGTTCGTGGTTTTATAAAAGTACCCAAAACGGGTGATTTAATACTTAACACTTTTGGTTAAGTATTCGCTCGTTTCGGGTACTTTTTTGTCTCGTTATGGGCCCATAATTATCGTCGACAATATTCAATTCAAGTTCTTTATGGAGCAAAAATGGAAAAAAATTCTATGTTCAAAAAACTGGCTGAATTCATGCAGAGTGAAAGTCTGACCTGTCAGGATCTGGAAGCATTTA
>NZ_MPJW01000167.1 GCF_001945525.1 Ileibacterium valens | reverse complement strand
GGCAAAAGAAGGATAAAGGGCAAGGTCGAGATAATCATCGACAAAGGAACTGACAGTAGTGAAGACAGAATCCATCTCAATATGAGGGAAGAGAGAATGGAGCAGTGGCAAACGGCCCTGAATCGAGTTATAGTGTGTTTGGTAATTTTGTTTATTGATCATGAACATATTTTACCAAAAAAGGCACCTCATCCATTACGGATCAGGTGCCTCTTTTTATTTTTGGACTGTCAGAAATTTAACAGCCCCTTCATTTCAAGCGTAAGAAATTTACTTTTCCAGAATTATTCAATAATTTTCTGAGCGCGTAATACTTCTTCGATTGCAGCAATAGCCTGTTCTTCATCTTCACCAGTAGCGGAGATAACAACTTCAGCCTGTGTAGGAATTCCTAAAGACATAACGCCCATGATGGATTTCATGTTCACTTCGCGGCCTTTGAAAGCTACGTTAACGTCAGATTTGCATTTGCTTGCAGCATTAACAGCAACAGTAGCTGGACGTGCATGAAGTCCTACTGGGTCGATAATCTTTACAGTTACTTGTTTCATTTTAGATTTCCTCCTAAATATGTACTTTTTATTCGTTTCAATTTTATAGCAATATTTTGTCGTTTACAACTGAAATTGAATTGGGTTTCACAACCGGAATTTTATGACTTTTCAACATCGAGGCAAAAACACCGTCACCATCGATTAATTGTCCTGAAAAAGTTCCATCATAAATCTGGTCGACTCCACAACTTGGGCTTCTTGGCTGAAGAATTGCCAGCTCAGCCTTTTCATCCAGAGCCTTTTTAAGACAGAGCTTTGCTCCCATCTCATATTCTCTGGTGAAGTCCTTGCCATCTTTGCTGAGAATTTTCCCACGACAGATTTCACACGGTATTCTCGGACATGGAAGTCCTCCTTCCATCTCCGGACAGACAGGGATCAATTCATGATCATTGCCAAGTGCAATGACTCTTTCATCCCGGTTGTTTGACCCATTGTATTTACAGTCAACGCCCAACAGACAGGCACTGACAATGATCTTCATTAAACGAGCTGACCGTACAGCTGAGAATAAACTTTAGCAGAATTTTCCCAGGATACATCAGTGTTCAAAGCGTTGCGAACCAATGTTTTCCAGTCTTCAGGACGGTTGTAGTAAACATCGATCGCATTGTACATCGTAGCCATCAGTTCATCAGAACTGTAGTTTGTAAAACTGAATCCGTTACCGGATTTATCATATTCGTTATATGGATTGACAGTATCCTTAAGACCACCCGTCTCACGAACAAGCGGCAGAGTGCCGTAACGTAATGAGCACAGCTGTGAAAGTCCGCAAGGTTCAAAAAGAGAAGGCATCAGGAACAGATCGCTTCCGGCATAAATGCGGTGAGCGAGATCTTCGTTGTATCCCTGATAGAAGCAAACTTTGCCCTTGTTGTTATTCTCCATGTTACGGAATGAATTCTGAATGGCATCTTCACCAGTTCCCAGAATAGCCAACTGAATTGGAGCTTCAGCAAGCTGCTGAACTTTTTCCATCATCAGATAGAAGCCCTTCTGATAAGTCAGACGTCCTACAACGCCCACCAGCATCACATTAGGATCCTGATTCAGACCCAATTCACGCTGCAAGGCGAGCTTATCTTCAGTCTTTCCTTTCGCAAGAGTGACCTTGTTGTAATTGAAAGGAATGGTTGGATCGGTATTTGGATTCCAGAGACTTGTGTCAATACCATTAACAATTCCCCACAGATCATATTTACGCATATTCAGGATTGCTTCCATATGTTCACCAAATTGAGGAGTCAGAATTTCCTGAGCATATGTTGGAGATACTGTAGTGACTTTATCCGAATACAGGATGCCGGATTTCATAAAGGATACTCCGCCATCAAAACGGATATTTCCATTATCAAACAGATACCATGGCAGGGATAGGCAGGAATCTACCATTTCCGGACCGAAGTTACCCTGGAAAAGCAGGTTATGAATCGTATAAACGAATTTGATTCTCTGATAGCGGGGATCACCCGAGCGGGTTTCTCTGACCATACATGGAATCATACCTGTCTGCCAGTCATGACAATGAACGATATTCGGCCAGTAATTCAGGCGGTTCAACATTTCAATAACAGCTTTCTGGAAAAAGGCGAAACGCTCACCATCATCCTGATATCCATACAGAGCATCTCTTTCGAAATAACCCTGATGCTGAACAAAGAAATAAGCAACCTTGCCGATAGTCTGGGAATAGATCGTTACTGGAACATCCTTGTAGTTCATTCCAATATTGAAACTCGTGCAGTAAGTGAGATCCTGGAAATTCTTTTCTGCGATCTTCTTGTATAGAGGCAGGACTACTTTAACTTCATGGCCCATTTCGGAAAGAGCAGCAGGCAGCGAACCGATAACGTCAGCCAGTCCGCCTGTCTTTACAAAAGGCAATCCTTCAGAAGCTGCCATTAAAATTGAAGCCATTAAACTACTTCCCTTCTAGCAATGTATAAAGGATCTTCTTCGTATCCAGCCAGTTCTTTCTTATGAATGATTCTGGCGTCCTTATCAACGATAACGTTGGTCAGAATTGCATTTTCACCAATTTCTGCACCTGGCATTAACAGGCAGTTGTCGATATGAGCTCCGGCACCGATCTTAACGCCACGGCCTACGATCGAATTGCGGACATCACCGGCAACAGTACATCCATTAGAGATCAAAGCTCCCTGAGCAGTTCCATTTCCAACATAAATCGTTGGTGAGGAATCGTTTGTGCGGGTATAGATTGGCCAGTCAGGGTCGTTGAAGAAACGCATATTTTCTTCATTGAGCATAAGCATATTCGCAGAGAAATAGCTGCGCAGATCGTTAATGGAGAATACAGGGCCTCTATAAGGAATGCCCTTCACCTTGAAGTCTTCCTGAGAAGCTTTCAGGTTCAGAATGTCAGTCATCCAGTAAAGAGCCGAGTAAGCTTTTGCTTCACGAACAAGTTCGAGGAACAATTTTTTACTCATGACATAAGTGGATAAGGACATGGAGATATGTTCTTCAGTTCCAGGGTTGCGGACAAGGGTTTCAACCATCTTGTTGGTACCCATCGTAATTGCAAAGTTATTCAGATAGTTCATACGGGCGCCGTCAACGTCTTTGTAAAGGACAGAAACGTCAGCACCGCTGGCAATGTGCTGATCAAGCAGATCCGAGTAGTTGATCTTGTAGATGAAGTTTACCGGGGCAATGATTACATAATCATTGGGATCCTGCTCGATGTTGTAAATGTTGTTATAGTAAGAATCGATATCCGTTACATATTCAACTGGAGTTCCATCTGTGAACACAGGAATGATTCCTACATGTCCATGCTTGTTGTTGATGTTATAGTGACGGGCGCTTCCGATATGATCAAAGAGAACTTTTGGATCCCCGTTGGTATAAACATCAATTTCTTCAAGACCGGAATTGGTCATGTTGCTGATTGGAATATCAACCAGACGATAACGTCCTACATAGGAAAAAGCAGCCAGAGGACGGTATTTTTCGATTCCGCGAACATACAGAGATGAATCGTTGTACGCGATAATTCCCATTGCGTTTGCCATGTCTACTTAACCTCCTCTACATCTTTAGCCACCAGGATGATGTCTTTGGAGTCAGGCGAGCCGACAACCGAGTTAACACCGATGACTACTTTTTCAGCCACAATTGCACGATAAACCTTAGCGCCTTTACCAATTTTAACGCCAGGCATCAGAACGGACTGTTCGACATAAGCGCCTTCTGCAATATCAACATTATTGAAAAGCACGCTGTCTTTAGCATTTCCATGAATCACTGCGCCCTGGTTGATGTAGCAGTGTTCAACTTTACCTGTAGGAGCTACATAGTGAGGGAGCAGAGGAATATCTGACGTATAGATCTTCCAGTTTGGATCACTCAGATTGAGTTCATCGTTATGGTCAATCAGATCCATATTAGCTTCCCAAAGAGAATCAATGGTTCCAACGTCTTTCCAATAACCATCGAAGCTGAAGGCAAACAGACGTTTATCTGCTTCAAGAAGAGCTGGAATAATGTTCTTGCCGAAATCGTGTTCGGAATCCGGATTAGCAGCATCTTCAATTAAGGCTTTACGCAGCAATGGCCAGTCAAAAATGTAAATACCCATCGAAGCCAGGTTGGACTTTGGTTCGGCAGGTTTTTCCTGGAATTCATCAATGCGGTTATTCATGTCAACATTCATGATTCCAAAACGAGGTGCTTCTTCCCATGGCACCGGACGTACGGCTACAGTCAGATCCGCATCGTTCTTCTTATGGAAGTCAAGCATCTGGTCGTAGTCCATTTTGTAAATGTGGTCACCGGAAAGAATGAGTACATAGGAAGGGTTAAATTCATCGATAAAATCAATATTCTGGTTGATTGCATCCGCAGTTCCCTGATATACCCCGAATTTTGTACCGTCTTTTTCTGATGGCGGCAGAACATAGACTCCGCTTCCACGGGTATCAAGACCCCATCTCTGACCTGCACCAGCGTAGGCGTTAAGCTGAACAGGTTCATACTGTGTCAATACACCAACAACGTTAATGTTAGAGTTTGCACAGTTGGAAAGCGGGAAGTCGATAATGCGGTATTTTCCACCAAAATAAACAGCGGGTTTGGCTGTTTTATTGGTCAGATCATACAGTCTGGTCCCGCGCCCGCCAGCCAGAATCATGGCGAGCATGTTGTTATTTTCCATAGTTTTCCTCCTGAAACTGAATTCATTCAAAGTATACCACTGTTTAATACGGTTGATAAACAACTTTCGTTCAATATGAAAGAGTTTTCACAAAGTGTAAAACATGTAAATAATCCGTATAAGATGAAAGCGTAATCAGATCAAAGCAACAAAAAACCCGGTCAGACCGGGTTCAAATGACATTGTTCATGTTATGAAAAAATCTGTTTTTAATGAGTATCAATACTTATTTATCATATGAAACAAACTTATGAAAAATCTAAATTTTTTCGGTCAGATCAGTACCGAACGATCATCAGAAAATTCTTCGCCGGCCGCCTGCCTGAACTTTTCATGAAGAAGTTCAACACTCAATTTTTTCTTTTCTTCACCTTCAACATCGAAAATAATCTTTCCGTTATACATCATGATCAGTCGATTCCCGATGCGGATCGCATCTTTCATATTGTGAGTGATCATTAGGGTAGTCAGATTATGCTCATTAACGAGTTTTTCAGTCAGATCGAGAACTTTCTTTGCCGTAAGCGGATCAAGAGCGGCTGTATGCTCATCGAGCAGGAGCAGATCCGGCTTTTTTAAAGTCGCCATAAGCAGCGTCAATGCCTGACGCTGACCTCCTGAAAGAAGCCCGACCTTGCTGGTCAGCCGATCTTCAAGACCTAAACCTAAGCCAGCTAACTTATCCTTGTATTCTGCATTTTCCTTTACGCTTGCTCCCCAGGCTAACGTTCTTGATTTGCCTCGTCTTGCGGCAAGAGCGAGATTTTCATATATCGCCATATCTGCGGCTGTTCCCATCAATGGATCCTGAAAGACGCGGCCGATAAAGGTGGCTCTTTTGTGTTCAGGCAAAAGTGAAACATCCTTGTCATCTAAATAAATATGACCGCAATCAATTGGGAACACTCCGGCAATCATATTCAGCAGAGTGGATTTCCCTGCTCCATTACCACCGATCACTGTAACAAAATCACCATCATTGAGTGTCAGAGAAAGGTTATCAAGTGCTTTCTTCTCATTGACGGTTCCAGTATTAAATGTTTTGGAAATGTTCTTAATTGCAAGCATTAAAACTTATCCTCCACTGAATCAACCACATCCGTAAGACGCTTATACATCGCAGTCTGTTTATGTTTATCCAGAATTACTGGAACAGTTAATGCCACAGCAACCAGCAATGCGGTAAAGAGCTTTAAGTTGTTGGAATCAAGACCCAGCTGCAATACAACCGCAATGATCATTCGATATATGATACTTCCAACCACAATCGAAATCAGACGTCGGTAAAATCCTCCGCCTCTTCCGAAAATGACTTCCCCAATAACGATAGAAGCCAGAGCCATTACGATTGCCCCGACACCCATCTGAACATCGGCATATCCCTGCTGCTGAGCAACCAGAGCTCCCGATAAAGCGATCATGCCGTTGGAAATCATCAAAGCGATAATGGTCATCATGTTGGTCGATACTCCATTGGCACGAACCATATTCATGTTGTTGCCAGTAGCTCGGATGGCAGATCCAAGCTCTGTTCCAAAAAACCAGTAACAAAGGACAATGACCAGAGCTGAAAAGAGTAATCCAAGTCCGATTGTTACAACGTTATTAACAGAGATCCAGCTTGTTACGCTTTCAGGCAGTGAAATCGCACCAGCTAAGCAGCTGAACATTGTATCAGCCTTCAGCATTGGAAGATTCGACTGGCCCATAATCATCAGGTTGACTGAATACAGACCAATCTGAGTCAGAATTCCAGCCAGAATCGCAGGAATCTTACAAACTGTGTTTAAAATTCCAGTTACCGCTCCGCAAACCAGTCCAACCAGTAAAGCGATAACAACAGATAAAACCGGATCAATTCCATTCAGAATCAGTACTGCGGAAACGGCTCCTCCTGTTGCAAAAGAACCGTCAACGGATAAATCAGAAAAATTCAGCAGTCGGAAGGTGATATAAACGCCCAAAGCCATAATTCCCCAGAGAATCCCCTGGCCGAGGGCCCCTTCCAAAGAAAGGAGGACTGACATCAGTCCTCCGTAGTTTCTGCCAGATCTTTGGCGTCTTTTGTCACGTCCTCTGGGAAGGTGATTCCAAGTTTTTTCGCAGTTTCAGAGTTGATGGCAAGAGCACATTCATCTTCTGTCTGGAATACGACTGGCATATCTGCTGGATTACTTTCTCCTTTTAAAATAGCTTCTGCCTGAGCTCCGGCCATTTTTCCAAGTTCATAGTAATCAATTCCATAAGTGGCAAGTCCGCCCTGCTCAACCATTCCTTCTTCACCAACGATGCATGGCAGATTAATATCGTTTGCAGCCTGCGTTACTGTCGGCATCGCTTTAGCCAGCATATTGTCTGTTGGAATGTAAATTGCATCGACCTTTCCGGCAAGAGATTCAACAACCTGCTGGATCTGGTTTGTTTCAGTTACAGTGGCTTCCTCATATTCAAGACCGAGTTTATCGCAAACTTCTTCGGCCAGTTTTGCCTGGAAGCGGGAGTTTTCTTCGGCGTTGCAGTACATAATAGCAATCTTCTTTGCGTCCGGAAGAATCTGCTTTAACAGATTGAGCTGAGCTTCAATCGGATTGAGATCACTCGCACCAGTTACATTTGTTCCAGGTTTTTCATTGCTTTCAACAAGATCGGCTGTTTCCAGATCTGTAACAGCGGATGTAACGATTGGAATATCTTTAGTTGCATTGGCTGTTGCCTGAGCAGCAGGAGTGGCAACCGCATAGATCAGATCCACTTTGTCATTTACAAAGGTCTGAGCGATCGTTGTACAGTTAGCCTGTTCGCCCTGAGCGGATTTAAAATCGATGTCTACTGCCACGTTATTTTCTTCCATATAATCCTGGAAGCCTTCAACGGTTGCATCAAGAGCTGGATGATCAGCATATTCGATGATACCGATCTTGTAGGCATCTTCAGCCGGGGCAGTCGTATTCGAACTGTCATCTGTTTTTGAAGCGTCGCTTCCTGATGCACATCCAGCTGCCATAAGCATTGCAGCCATCAGTGCGTAAGTCCTTTTGGTCTTCACAATGGTATCTCCTTTTCTTCTTTAAATGTTTCACATTTTACACCGTTTTCATGCGGATGAAAACAATTTTCAAAAGGAGTTTCGTAGAAGTTGATCAGCTTTCTGCTTTTAAGGAGTAATCTGCAGTAATCACTGAGTCCTCATCAAGGAACTGGTTAAGGGTTGCTTCAGGCATATAATCGAAATCCATTTTTGATTTATTGATCTGATAACTGATGGTTTCATCTGAAAAACCAGTCACGGTATAATCCATTTTGGTCCCATCCTGATAACGCAGGGATACCTTGTCCTGATCGATGGAATAGGTTCCTTCTCTTTCCTCGACAAGTTTTCCATGATCAAAATCGTATTCCTTGAAGGTGTCATCATCCCAGAATGACTGACAGGTAAACTGATTTTCATTGAAACGGTGAACCCAGTTTCCAAGAATGTGTTCCTGTCTGAATAATTTTGGCAGATAGTTATGGACTCTTTCTTTGTTTCTTCTGGTTCCAACCTTGATTTTTTCAATCGTCGATTCAGGTGTTGTCTGCGAATCGAGCAATGAACTTGAATAATTAACAAGATTTCTTGATTTATCGAGCTGAGAGGTCAGAGTTGCAATAAAGGAATCTCTGGTCTTCAGATCACTTGGCAATGTAAAAAGTTCAGTCTGATCCAATTCCTTTAACAGGGATTCGAGATCGGCAAGCTGTGCTGCTATCTCATCGGATAAAGCCTGAACCTCTTTCTTATTTCTCTGTTTTTGAAGTTCTACTTCTTCCTTGATCTCACGGATGATCACTTTATTCTGTTCAACCGTATCACTCAGGTCCTGAAGAAGTTCTTTCCAGGTATTAATATCGTTGTTATTCACTGTTAATCCCCCCATATTCTGATGAAACATTAGGTTTATTATCCAAGATTCACAATATTGAGTCAAACAGATTCAGAGCCGATGTAATCAAATGAAAAACTTTGAAAACGTGAAAACTATGATCATATCCAGGTAAAAAATTCCATTTCATCACACTTCTCGTACCATCACTGAACACCCAGATTTTATGTCAAAAGAAAAAGACCGCTCAAATTTTTATTGAACGGTCCTATCGTTATAACTATCGCTCATGATAAATATAAAACAAATTTCCTATCTTCTTTCCAAATCACCTTTTAAAACAGCTATCTTTTATTCTTTTTGTCCATTTGTTTTGAGCAGAATGTTGCTGCACCCAGCAACAAGGCACCAAACAGACCAATCATTGGATAACGCATACCGCTTAATGCTGCAGCAGTCTGAACAACTGGTTTAACTGTCGGCTTTTCAATCACTGGTTTTAGAGCAGGAGCTGGTTCAGGTTCGGGCTTTGGTTCGGGTTCGGGTTCCGGTTCAGGTTCAGGTTCAGGTTCAGGCTCCGGTTCTGGAACAGGTTTTGGTTCAAGTGGATTTTCCACCGTATTGGTTGGCAGATCAGGCGTTCCATCATCACCTGGCTGAATTCCAAAATATCCAGTATTCTCAACTTTTTCAATTCCCTGTTCAACGGCATCCTCTTCCACTTTACAGATGAAGCTGACTTTCTGAATTGAACCCGCTTTTAAATCTCTCAGGGTAAAGTAAACTTTTCCATCACGCAGTGTTCCGCCGGACACATATTCAAGTCCTTCTGGAATTGCATCACTTAAAAGCAGCTCATTAAGATCAAGCAATCCCGTGTTCTTAACTTCAATCGTATATTCAATACTTTCTCCTGGCTGGAGAGTTTCATCTAACCGATTCGATTTTTTAAGAGCTGTGACTTTCGAATGACCAAATTTTGCAAATGGAGTGGGAATATCTACAGTAACAGGCTTTCCATAAACAAGATCCTTATTTTCGATGAGAACTGGCTCATAGGTAAGGGTTGCCGACTGATTCGTAGGAAGATCCACCCAATTCTTGTCATTTTTGAGCAGTTCAGGATCAGCCTGTACATAGAATCGAACGAGTCTTCCCTTTTCATCAAGCACATCTAAACTGATTTGAATCTTCTTACCAGAAATCCTGACATTTTCAGGCAGATCCGCTGGCCTGGTAAAATTCTTCTGATCCAGGGTAAATGGATGCATCTCATCAATTCTTAATGTAAAGCCATCTGCAATGATATCTTCAAGCACTCCGTTTTTTGGATGAGCCTTCTGCCAGCTTGATTGAACACTCGTTAAGAACTGATTGAATTCATCCATCGTGTTGCAGTCAACGGCATATTGCGGACTGCTGGCGAGCTTGCCTAAATAATCCTTAATATCCGTCTGCAGACCTGCAGCATATAAAGTCTGCGGATATTTTTCCTTATAATGGCGAGCAGCCTCATAGCCTGCATATTCATTAAATCCGCCATATTGGTTATAGACATCTTCCATATTCGGATCCTGTTTCATAAGAGCCCGGTTTGGCTGACCATCGGAAACAAAAATCGTATATAAAGCCGAGTCCTTCATATAACCTCTCGAATTTTCAATCATATCCCCAGCCACTTTGAATGCTAAATCATAGTTGGTATTATTTCCGCCCTGTAAAAAGTTCAAAGCGGACTGCAGATCGGCATAATTGCTGGTGAAATCCGTACGTAATGCCTGATTGTCATCATTATTGAACAGTTCGATGGCTACCTTGTTTTCAGGATTCTGAGCAAAGACTTTCTGAACGAAATTTCGAACATACTGCTTTTGAAGGATAGCTCGGTCAACACATCCTACCTGATTATCTTCTGCAGGTGAATAGTAAATGTAACCTAGATCCTGTCCATTGAGCGTCTGGGAGGTATAGGATGGCTGATCAATTTTTACATAATTCCCATTTGAGATATGGTAATGGTTATCGTTAGGATTCCACTTGATAATTGAGAAAAAATCGACATTATATCCCGAGTCGTAGACTGGGGCATAAATACCATCCATTCGATGTGTTTCTAAATCGTATTCATCGTCTTTATTATCAGCCGTTTTGGTATCCATGCCAGCCAGATAAGTCTCTGTTTCATCCTGGACTATACTGGTTTGAAGCTCACCCTGACTTTCAGAAGGACTGATAACCATAGCTTCTGATTCAGATGAATGATCTGATGGAATATCAGTATCGTTATTTTCTTCCTGAATGGTTAAATCAGAATTGCCTTCTGGTAAGCTGCTCTGTTTTAAATCACTATTTACTGTCTGATCGGTGCCGCTTTGATCAATCGTCTGCTCCTGACCTGCAAAAACAGCAGGATTGTTTTCTTCAGCCAGTACTGCGCTTTCATCGGCTTTATTTTGAACGTTTGGAATTATAGTTTGGACTGTCGAATCGCCTACAGGAGTCAAAACAGCACTTGCACCATCTGTATCTGCTTCTTTTGCAGGAACCAGGATTGTTTTAGTTACCGGTACCTTTCTGATCACTTTTTCATAGACGGGTTCCTGTTCGACTAAAACCTGTTTTTCAACGATTGTTTCGTAAGGTTCCGGCGTTATCGTTTTACTTACAAGAACTTCCTTTTCAACCATTTCTCCAGGAATCATTTCACCTGTTTCTTCATCAAAAACAGGTTCTCCTTCAACCATCTGAATCTCCGGTTCTTCGATGGTATATGGTTCAGGATAAACCATCTGTTTTTCCGTGACTGTCTCATATTTTGGTTCCTGAGGAATTTCAACCATCTCTTCAACTTCTTCATACTCGGTGATCTCTTTTTCAACCATCGCTGGTTGAACATCTTCAGCAGTGATAGTTGAAGGTACCGATTGAGAAATCACAGGCTGAGTCTCAGTATTTGAACTGGTCATAACGAAATCATTTTCTGAAGCCGGAGCCGGAGCTGGCTCACTGCTCTGTACAGAAGGTATATTCTGATCCTTCGTAATTTCATCAATGACACCGCTTTGCGGTTCAGATCCAGTCTGATCGTTATCTTCGAGGCTATGTTGATTTTCCGGTTCTTTGAAATCACTCTTGTTTTCGTCATTCGGATCCGTCATGAAGCTATCAGAATTGGTCTGCGACTTATCGGAAGTCGTTTTTGGCAGTGAATTGAGCATATCTACAACCCATTTCACCACATACTTATTTCCGTTTTCTTCTCCGTACCAGCTTTTGAAAACCGGCCCTTCCGGATTAAAATCTGCAATCCGCACATACCCTGCGCCGTGATTTCCAAAAGTTCCTTCCGGAATATAGTAAAGGTGATCCGGATTCAGACAATCCATCATAAATGTGGTTGGATCTTTGCAATACATATTCATGGATCCGGTCTGATCAAGGATCAGCATGACATTAATCGGTTTTTCTGATTCGTTTTCTTTTCCAGCGATCTGAAAAGTCAGCTGAACGATACCGTTGAGTGCTTCCTCATCGCTCACAAACACCCCTGCCTTGACGGCAGTAGCCTGTCCCTTTTCAATTTGATCAAGCAGCTCCTGAACAGGAATCTGCGTATCGCTTCCAATCAGAACTGGCTTTTTATTCTTATCAAGCAATGTGGCATTCGAAATTTCGACTGCCGGAATGGCTGGATTTTCTTTGATCACTTCTGCAGTTGCTTTAGATTGCCCGTGCACTGGCAAGGATAAAGTCGACAGAAGTGCTGCGCTCAATGAAAATGAACACATTCTTCTGGTCCATCTGGTATTCATAAAAGTCTCCTTTCAAAAATTCCCATGTTATAACCTGGCAGTTCTGATTAAATCAAATAAAAGTGACAAATCCGGTTAACGCAACCAGATTTTTATTTCCGTTTTATAATTATGAACCTAAGATGAATAGTAACCTTTTGAAATTTGCATGGGCTTAGATCCTCCGGTTCCAGTCGATATTCTGTATTCGACTAGAACTGGAGGATTTTATGCATAATTATCTGTTTTCCAAATCCCGTGAACTGAATCAGGAACAGTGGATGAACCTGGTTGATCAATATCAGGTGTCAGGTCTGACTCAGGCTGGCTTCTGCGTCCAAAACGGCCTGGCTTTATCCACCTTCCAGTACTGGCGCAGAAAAGCTGCCGCCGTATCGCCTGCTTCAGCGGCTCTTGAATTCGTAGAAATTGACAGGACGGTCTTCCTGGATTTGGAAGGATCAGACGAGAGTCCAAAGCCGGTGATTGAAATCACTGACAGCGACCGAACGATCCGT
>NZ_MPJW01000071.1 GCF_001945525.1 Ileibacterium valens | reverse complement strand
ACGGATCGTTCGGTCGCTGTCAGTGATTTCAATCACCGGCTTTGGACTCTCGTCTGATCCTTCCAAATCCAGGAAGACCGTCCTGTCAATTTCTACGAATTCAAGAGCCGCTGAAGCAGGCGATACGGCGGCAGCTTTTCTTCGCCAGTACTGGAAGGTGGATAAAGCCAGGCCGTTTTGGACGCAGAAGCCAGCCTGAGTCAGACCTGACACCTGGTATTGATCAACCAGGTTCATCCACTGTTCCTGATTCAGTTCACGGGATTTGGAAAACAGATAATTATGCATAAAATCCTCCAGTTCTAGTCGAATACAGAATATCGACTGGAACCGGAGGATCTAAGCCCGTGCAAATTTCAAAAGGTTACGAATTTTCTGAGAAAATAAGTTTCTTTCAACCATAAGAAAAGGCAAGTTTGAATTGGAAAACATCCAATATCAAGACTTGCCTTTTTTGGATTACATTCAGAGATGCTTTAAATTTTGAGCATTCCTGAATCTTAAAAAATCAGGAATAATTCTGTTTTAAGTGCTTTTGAATTTCTCGCTGTGCATCTCGATTCTTTTCGGTCTGCCGCTTATCATGAAGATTTTTACCTTTGGCCAAGGCAACTTCAATTTTTGCCAGACCGTGACTGATATAAAGGCGGATTGGAACCAAAGTATATCCTTTTACTCTTACAGCCTGATCGAGTTTAAGAATTTCATTTTTATGAAGCAGCAGACGACGATCTCTGGTTTCATCATGATTAAACCGATTCCCAAACTCGTATCCGGAAATATGAAGACCTTTAATGGCAGCCTGATTATTTTTAATCGAAATGTATGAGTCCTTCATCTGGACTTTGCCCTTGCGAATACTCTTGATTTCAGTACCTTTGAGCTCAATCCCCGCTTCATAGCGGTCAAAAAGTTCATATTCGTGACGAGCTTTCCGGTTTTCCGCCACAGTTTTTGTTTTTGGAGTTTTTTGATTATTCATAAACTATCTCTATATTTTCTGGAGTTCCCATAACACTCTGGACATACTCCTGAACCCATCCTTTCGAAAGATCCATTCCTTCAATCTGAGTTACATAATGATTTGTGGAAAGATTATCATCCCATTGATCGATGGTATGCGTCTGATAACTGCGCAGATCAGGTGAAATCCAGGTAATTGTCGGTATAAATTTTACATCGGAAAAGGAAGCTTTTTTAGAATCGAAATTATAATTCAGAGTAAAATCTGCCATACCCCCAACCATGGTCATATTCGTATTCTGTGCTGAAAGAAAGTTCCCAAGTGAATAATAGACTAAAGTTGTCTGATCATCACTAACAAGCATTTCAGCTGGCTGAATGACGTGAGGATGAGTTCCGATAATTGCTTCAACACCATTTTGGTGCAGGAATTGAGCGATCGCCACCTGTTCCTCATTTGGAGTATTTTCATATTCAACACCCCAGTGCATTGTAACAATTTGCACATCACTGACGTCTTTTAAACGATCCAAAACCGTCTGCATCCGATCGTACTTGATGGTTCCATCCATTTCATCATATACATCAACGAGCCATTCATACCCTTCAGGCAAAGCACGGCCATTAAGTCCATAAGTAAAAGTTGCCATTCCAACCTTAATTCCATTAATTTCCTTAACGATTGGCGTGTTGTAAGCTTCTTCAGACATATAACTGCCTGTATAAGTAATAGCAGGGTAATGTTCCTGCAGATAAGACATCTGCGTCATCAAACCTTCTGGTCCTCGGTCAAGTGAATGATTGCTTGCCGTAGAAATCCAGTCGATGCCAGTCTGAGCCAGTGCATCAATCATCTCCACCGGTCCATTAAAATCAGGATATCCGGACAGTCCATATTCATCCCCAGCACACAGGGTTTCAAAGTTAATATAGGCCAGATCAGCAGCAAGCATTTTGTCCATGGTTGCTTCATAAATTGGAAGAAAATCTCTGGTCCCAGTATCTTCTTCAAAATAAAGAAAGATCGGATCATGCAGTAAATTATCTCCTACTCCGGTGAAAGTAAAAGAAGAGACTCTTCCTGTATTGGTACTTTCTGAATCTGTATTCTGGACAGAGTCATCCGTCACCTCAGGATTTGCTTCATTATTTTTTTCTTCATTTCGGTTTTCGAGGGGACTGAATATTTTCGAGACCGCAAAGACTGAGAGCAATGATCCCTGTGATTGCGAGTAATCCTGCATGTATTTTTCTTATTTTCTTTTTCTTTTTTGCCATAACTAATACCTCTTCCCTACATCGTAAATCGATTCATATTCCCAGCATTTATCTGATTACCACAAATAATAGATAATACTGATTAACAATGTGATTAGTATAATCCTCAATAGATAATTTGAAAATGCTTACATAATATGGGAGGCATCTTTTTACAGGTATATTCGTTCAATTGTTCAAAGAAAATATAAATGGCCAGTCGATAGGAGCCATCAACCAAGTCTGTTCTCGATCAGTTTTTCGAACATGGCAATCACTCTTTAATTCTGTTTCTATAAAATCATTCTCTTCTAAATCGGATGTCGGTCATATTTACCGATGATATATAAGGATTGTTTTAAGGAAATTCCTCCATTCGAAAAAAAAAAAAAAAAGACAGTTCCATCACTGTCAGCTTTCAGGGAGTAAATTGTTATCACAGATTTTGCAGCCGAATATGAACGGATGCTGGCTGGATATTTTGAATACTGTAAGATCAGATCCATCTATCAGGATATCCAGAACTTTAAAACCTGGTTACCATTAATCTTTTTCAACCATAAAAAAGGAAGACCATTCATGAAATCTTCCCTTTTTATGATCGAGGGATTCGTCATTCGCTCAATGAGCGACAGGCGCGAGTCCTTATATTGGAGATTTAGTGCTATGAAGCTTGATCAGTTTTTTTCGTCGCTCAGATCGTTTCGTCTGGACGGGGGATATAAACTAACTCAATGTCATAACCAAGGGCTTCCATCATCTGAATGAATGTCTTATTTAGTAAGCCATCCTTTTTCTTGATGATTCGGTTTACATACTGGGATGTTGTCCCAATCTTAGTTCCGAGTTTTTCCTGCGTATAGCCGCCTTCAAGAAGTTTGACCTTGATATCCACCTCAATATTATTCTTTACCATGGTTACCTCCTGCGTTTCTATCTAAATACAACACAACACGATACTAAAATCAATACTTAGTGGATAATAGCGTGTTGTTCAAAGACTTGTTTGTTGTTTTTGTATGAAATCAAACAAAAAACCCATATTTTTTCCTCGGAAAACGCACCTTCTCACAAACTATACAATTTCAGTCCAAAATCATCCCAAATTTATCCAAATAAGATTCCATTTTATTCATTTGTCATACTTCTGAAACGCTTTGGATTAATTTATAAACTTCATTATCGTCTGTCATAAATCGGCTGATTTTAACAACCTGTATAGGCGGTCAGAAAATCGTTTCCAATGTAAAGATTCATCTCGTAAGGAAACGATTCATTTCTCTGATCAGTTAATCACAGCGCTCCAAATGGTATATCATTATGGTTAATCCTGTTTATTTCTGTTTACTGATTTATCACATCAGGCATTAGAAACAAGTCAGTAAATTTTGGCAGAAAAAAAACGGAAACTATTTGTCTCCGTTTTCCATTTGTTTTCATTCAATTAATGAGATTATAACCATCGAAGTCATAATCTCTATCTGAAGGATCAGAATTTATTTCAGATCTTTTTTGACTTCAGCTACTTTTTCTTCAACGTCTTTTTTGGCGTCAGCGGCATCAGCTTTGATCTTAGCGTCAGCGTCTTTTACGTCAGCTTTTACTTTGGCAGTTGCTTCTGCAACATCTTTTTTTGCATCCGCTACGTCTTTTGCAGCATCAGCTTTCGCTTCTGCAGCTTTTGCGTCTGCTTCTTTTTTCAGTTCAGCAGCTTTTTTTTCTGCTTCTTCTTTCAGGTCAGCGGCTTTGTCTTTGACTTCGGCACCTGTCTTGCTGGCATCGCCTTTCAGTTTATCCCATTCTTTTTCAACGGATTCGCCAAATTCTTTAGCGCCCTTTTCAACCTTTTCACCAAGATCCTTGAAATCCTGTCCTAAATCTTTAAAGAAATCTCTCATTTTCTTAAACCTCCTTGATTGGTTTATTCCTATTTCAAGCATACTCAATGTATTCGTAATTGCCATTGACATGCTCAGCGGCCTCCTGGAGATTAAGCTATTCAGTATTTATCCTGAAAAGCATCAATTTGAGCTATATTCAGATGAGTTATCCATCGATTTCAGCATAGATTCATACTCTGCTGAACAGTACGGCATGGACCTTCACGAGTTATTTCGAAATTAACTTGGTTCCAGCCTGTTGGGTTCCCTTGCTTGCAGCCGGTTTGAATCCCATGGCTTTTAAATCAATGGTGCAAGCGGGTTTAACCAGAAGAAGTTTCGTCTTTGCATGCATCTTCTGATTGAACTGAACCAGCGGCTGTCCCAAATGAATAAACTCGCCCTGCTTAACCAGAATCGTGGCTTCCTTGGAAAAGTCAACCGATCCAGTGCATACCTTTACCGCAACAATCACTTCATCATTCACCACGATAGCAATCGTATTATTATTTTCATCAATTGAAGCGACTACTCCATTACATGGAGAAACCAGCCGATCGTCACGCATCATCATGGTTGCCAGGGTTCTCATCGCCTGATCTTTCGTGCTTGCTCCTGCAAAGAAGTAAGGAAAATCTTCTACATCTCCATCCGTCCAGGTGTAAATTGCATTTTCAGCTTCAAGATGTTCTTTCTCGTTCTGACCTAAATCAAAAGCAGCCATCTTCAGCGATCCCTTAAAGGCATCCCAGCCCTTGCGGATTTCGTCAGCCCCTTTTCTCATATCGTTTTCGAGTGTTTCAAAAAAATCAGCCATTATTTCATCCTCCATTTCTTCATCCTGCAAATATCCAGTTTCAAAGACATGGATCATCTGTAGAGGACGGTTAATTCCATTTTAAGATGAAGCCGGTTATAAAACGGTTTTCAATAACCGAAGATTTATAATTCAAGTTTCGACAGTTTTATATCTCTCTTTGATCAAGATTGACTACATAATATTAGCTTGCTGAATGCGGTTACTTTTTGAAAGCATGCCGACTATCATCTGTAAGAATTTTTTTCTGATTTCTGTTCATTTTGGAAATTCACATTTAATCTTCATCTTTTGGAATTTTACAGTTTAGAGATAGTTTTTTGACATTTATCTTAAAGTTGTTTATTATCGGAAAACATTTGAGTAGGATAAGTAAGCATTTTTTATGAAAAATATTTCATTTTCTTGAAATGAATTTTCACAAGTGCTATTAATACACTCATATCGAAAGGAGAGAGGTGGGCTGACCACCATACTGAACATGAGTAAAGTTTACAATTTTTCCGCAGGCCCTGCCTGCATGCCCGAATGGGTTTTACAAAAAGCAGCAGATGAAATGCTGAACGCCAACCAGTCCGGAATGAGCGTGATGGAGATGTCCCACCGTTCATCCGATTTTGAAAAAATTCTTGGTGATGCTAAAGACCGTTTACGTCGACTGATGAACATTCCTGAAGATTATGAAATTCTCTTCCTTCAGGGAGGGGGCTCGCTGCAGTTCTCCATGGTTCCAATGAACTTCAATAAAAATGGAGCAGACATTATCAATACCGGTCAATGGACGAAAAAAGCCATTGCTGAAACCAAGAAACTGGGTAAAACACACATTGCTGCCAGCAGTGCCGATGACAATTTTACCTTCATCCCGAAAATCACACAGGATGATCTTGATCCAGATACAGACTATGTTTACATCTGCGAAAACAATACGATTTATGGAACAAAATATAAGAATCTTCCACCACATGAAGGAAAACGCCTGATCGCTGATTTATCAAGCTGCATCTGCACCGAACCAATCAATGTGGCAGATTACGATATGATCTTTGCCGGAGCACAAAAAAATCTTGGCCCTGCCGGGGTGACCATCGTTATCCTTAAAAAAGATATGCTTGAACAGCAGAATGAGAATATTCCTTCTGCCATGCTGGATTATAAAACCTATGTCGATAACAACTCGATGTACAATACTCCGCCAACTTATGGAATTTACATGGTTGGTCTGACGCTCGAATGGCTTGAAGACGTAATCGGTGGTCTGGAAGAAATGGAAAAGATTAATCATAAAAAAGCAAATATGCTTTATGACTACATCGATCAATCCAAACTCTATTCCAACCCTGTCAATCCACAGGATCGTTCTTACGTCAATATTCCTTTTGTCACCGGAAATCCTGACCTGGACAAAAAATTCGTTGCCGAAGCTAAGGAACGCGGATTAGTGAACATCAAGGGTCACCGTACCGTTGGTGGAATGCGCGCCAGCATTTATAATGCCATGCCTGTTGAAGGCGTTGAAGCTCTGATTGACTTCATGAAAGAATTCGAGGAGAAATACGCGTGAAAAAAGTTAAGCTCTATAACAATATTTCGAAAAAAGCCTTAGAGGCTTTTCCTGATACTTATCAGGTTGGAGATGATATCACAAACGAAGATGCGATTATCGTCCGCTCTGCCAAACTTCACGATCTCGATTACCCAAAAAATCTGAAGGCCATCGCCAGAGCAGGCGCTGGGGTCAACAACATCGATATTCCTGAATGCACGAAAAGAGGAATTGTTGTATTCAATACGCCAGGAGCCAATGCCAATGCCGTTAAGGAATTAGTCATCGCTGGACTTCTGCTTGGAAGCCGTGATATCTACCATGGTATTGAATGGACAAAAACTCAGACAGAAAACGATAACCTTGCCAAAGATGTCGAAACTCAGAAGAAAAAATATGCTGGCAACGAAATTGCCGGCAAGACATTAGGTGTAGTCGGATTAGGTGCGATTGGCAATAAGGTCGCCAATATCGCTCTTCGCCTGGATATGAAAGTTCTTGGCTATGACCCATACATGTCCGTAGATGCTGCCTGGGCCTTAAGCCGCTGGGTTCAGCATAAGACGGATCTGAAATCTCTGTACAATGATTCGGATTTCATCTCCTTACACCTGCCTGAACTCGAATCCACTAAGGGTATGATCAATGCAGAAACTATTGCTCAGATGAAAGATGGTGTCAAAATTATTAACTATGCACGCGGTGGTCTGGTTAATGAAGATGATATGATCGCAGCTCTTGATTCCGGAAAAGTCGCTTTATACATTACCGACTTCCCAAGCAAGAAACTTGCTGCTCATCCTCATGTCATTGCGACTCCTCATCTGGGAGCTTCCACTGCTGAATCGGAAGAAAACTGCGCAGATAAAGCCGTTATGGAAATCATGGATTTCCTGGAACAGGGCAATATTGTCAATTCCGTCAATATGCCTAATGTCAATCTTGAAATGACAACTCCATATCGAGTAGGTGTTATGCATTCCAACACCCCTAAGATGATCAGCCGGATCGCGGATACTTTAGGTCAGCAGGATGCAAACATCGAAAACTTGCTGAACAAATCACGCGGTGAAATTGCCTATACGATCGCCGATATGAACTCCAAACCGGATGCGGATGTTCTTGAGGAAATTGAAAAAATGCCCGGAGTGATTCGCGTATTCGTATTCAACCATTAATTTTATTGAACTGAATCAAAGAGCATCAGGCCGACTTTTTAAAATGATCTGTACTGCTGCTCATCTATTTATCCTTAATCCAGTTTCCATACGATCTCAGAAGAGATCAAAAGAGGCCTTTCGGCCTCTTTTTTAAACCGATTAATGTAACCGCTTTAATTAAAACTGCCAACTTTGTTCTAATCTAATGATCAGATCAGAGCACAAAGATCAGTCTTTGCCTATTGATAAACCAAGAGAACAAAAGTAAGAGAATAGAGAGAGGTATTGTTATGATTCAAAAGCCATTTCAGGCAGCCAATATCTTGCTGCCGGATTTAGAAGACTACGAAAACTTTTCGGTCGTAGCCTGTGATCAGTATTCATCACAGCCTGAATACTGGGAAGAAGTTGAAAAGCAGCTGCAGGATCGTACCAGTGCTCTGAGTTTTATCCTGCCTGAAGCCTGGATTGGTACTCCAAAAGGAGCAACCCACCAGCAGGGGATATCAGCCCGTATGGAAAAGGCACTGAACGAATCCTTTTTTAAGGTTCATCCTGATTGCTATATTTTTGTCAGGCGAACACTCAATGATGACACCGTTCGTCAGGGATTAATTGGAATGCTCGATCTTGAAACCTATGATTTCAACGCTGGCAGTAAAAGCGCCATACGGGCTACAGAAGCAACCATCCTGGAGCGTATTCCGCCTCGTGTCAATATCCGTAAGCAGGCTCCTTTAGAACTTCCTCACATCCTGTTATTGGCTGATGATGATAAGGATGAACTTCTTTCATCCATTAATCAAAAGGCCATAAATGGCCAATTGCCTTTGTTATATGACTTTGATCTGATGCAAAATGGCGGCCATATCAGTGGATATCTGATCGATCAGGATGATGCATCCGAATTTGATCTGACCCTGGAAAAATACGTTCAATCGATTTCCAGTAAGTATCCAGGTCTCAATGAGGATTCTCTGGTTTTTGTAGTTGGAGATGGAAATCATTCTCTGGCCGCTGCAAAAACGATCTGGGAAGAGGTAAAACAAAACCTCAGCGAAGAAGAACAGATCAATCATCCAGCACGCTTTGCGTTAGCTGAACTCGAAAACATTCACCACGATTCACAGGTTTTCGAACCCATCCACCGAATTATCACTGAAACTTCTCCAGATGAGCTTCTCGAGGCTTTAAAGAAAGATTATGCGCTTTTTAGTGATAGTAGAAACGATGAAGCAAACCCGGCTGGTTTTCCGGTAGAGTGCATTATAGGCGATCATATTGAAATGATCTGGCTCGATTCTTCCAAAGGCGAGCTTGCAATTGCCATTCTTCAAAACTTCCTTGATCAATACCTGAATGATCATCCAGGAAAAATCGACTATATTCATGGAAATTCTGAAGTCCGTGCTCTGGCTCAGCAGGATCATGCAATTGGATTCATTCTTCCCGGTATGAATAAATCCTCATTATTCAGAGGAGTAATTGCAGATGGTTCCCTTCCAAGAAAAACTTTCTCAATGGGACACGCCAATGAAAAACGCTTTTATCTCGAAGGTAAAATCATCCGCTAATTAAAAAATATCATTTTCCTATAAACGAAAATATCCAGCGACTTGATGTATTGAATCGCTGGATATTTTATTATTTCGTCAATTTATCGACGAGGACCAATAACCGATCGATTTGTGCAGTAGCTAATTCTTATGGCTCAGGTATGAGTTCCGCTCAGATTCCTTCTATTTTCCAGCGGCTTCCCGCTTTTCTTCAAGCTCCATCCATTTGAGTGTTGTTTCTTCAAGCAGTGCCTCAAGGCTTTCCATTTTTGAAGTCAACTGAGCTACTTTTTCAAAATCTGATTCATCATTCATCGCTGAAACACATTGATCGATTTCATCCTGAAGCTCTCCCATTTTCTGATTGGCATCGAGCAGAGCTTTCTTATCTGAAGACGTAAATCGAATATGATTCACAGTTTTATTCATTGATTTATCGGCAGATCGATGTTCCCGCTTGTTTTGTCTTAGTGCTTTCTTTTCTTCTTCCTGTTGAATTAAAAGCTCAGAATATCCTCCTGGATAAGCTTTAAACGTCTGGTTATCCTGCATGACAAACAGGATGTCACAAACCCGGTCAAGGAAGCTTCGGTCATGAGAAACAGAGATGACAATTCCTGGAAATGAATCCAGATAGTCTTCAAGGATTTCTAATGTAATCAGATCCAGATCATTGGTCGGTTCATCCAGAATCAGCAGATTTGGAGCTTTCATCAGAATCTTCATCAGATAAAGTCTTCTTCTTTCCCCACCGGATAAACGGTTTAATGGCAGGTAAAACTGAGAACGATCAAATAAAAACTGCTCAAGAAGGTTTTCAGCACTGATCAGACCGTTGTCTGTTTCGATCTGTTCATTCTCATTGCGAATATAGTCAATTACCCGTAATTCCAGATCTTCCATTTCAAGATTTTGTCTGAAGTATCCTACCCTTACCGTTTCTCCCCATTCGAATTCACCCTGATCCGGTTTTAAATCCCCAGAAAGAAGATTCAAGAACGTCGATTTGCCGCATCCATTAGGACCGATAAAACCAATTCGATCAGTCCGTTTTGTCTGATAGGAAAAATCTTTGAATAAGGGTTGCTCCTTATCATAGCCAAAGGTAATGTTTCTCCATTCAACCGTCTTCTTCCCCAGTCTGCTTGAACTGATCTGCATTTCCAGGTTCTTCTGCGCCAGAGAATGTCTTGAGTTTCTCAGTTCTTCAAACCGCTGCAGGCGGGATTTTGATTTTGTCGATCTGGCCTGTACACCGGCGCGAACCCATTCAAGTTCATGTCGGTACAGGTTGTTTATCTTCTGTTGGTTTGCTGCTTCCAGATTTTGCCTGGCAGCTTTATTCTCCAGATAATCAGAATAGCTTCCTTTATGCAGGTAAAGCTTTCCATGATCGAGTTCGAGGATCTGCTCAGTCACTCTTTCCAGGAAGTAGCGATCATGTGTGACCATTAAAACGGCTTTCTTTGATTTTGATAATTCGCTTTCAAGCCATTCAATCATTTCGTGATCGAGATGGTTTGTTGGTTCATCCAGTAACAAAAGATTGGCATCTGAAAGAAGAATTGCTGCAAGATCAAGTCTTCGTTTCATTCCGCCAGAGAGCGTATCTATTTTTGTTTGGTCATAAGGAAGCTCAAAACGGGTGGCAATTGCCTTAACTCGAAAAGCTTCAGCTGGATGTTTTGAAAGTGAGTTGCGGTATTCGAGCTCTTCCTGAACGCTCTCCTTTGTAAAAGCTGGATTCTGTTCAAGCAAGGCAATTTTCAAATCTTTGGAAGTAATAATTTCACCATCATAATCTTCCTTACCACCCAAAATTTTCAATAATGTTGATTTACCACATCCATTGACTCCGATCAATCCGATTCGATCGCCCTCTTCAATACTCAGATCCTGGTGGTCAAGTATTGGTTTATCTACATACTGCTTATATAAATTTTTTGCACTTAGAAGCATTTAATTCCTCTTTTCAACTATCGACAGATAAAAGGCGTTTATACGTCTTCTAGCTGACTTGGATCCGTCTTTCAATTCACTGAAATAGATGAACAACTCTTTTACTCATTCATTTACGGATATGATTCGAATTTTTCTCAAAATGAACATTAAAAAACTCCCTCTATTATAAGGGAGTTTGATGGTAAGTGAGTAGTCTGTTTCTATCTCAAATTTCCTGATCGTTCAGGAATTAAATTTCTGCCGCTGCAGGTACTGTCCAGTTACCCTGTTCTTTAGTCAGCATTAATGTGTCTTCGCAGATCATGACCTTAGCGGTTTCGTCGTTGACGTTGAGAATATCAATCGTATAGTAAAGATTATCGCTATAATTCTTTTTCTTTACTAGATATTCTAAAACGGTATTGGTTATTGCTTTACAGTCCTTAAAATAATCTTTCGCCATACTTTTCTCCCTTCTCCGCTTTCTCCTGACATCCCGGGTGGGTGATGCCAGAAATGATTTCATTACAATTTTTACTTAAAACCAATGGGTGTTTCTTTAAAAATCGGATTTGGCAAATCCTGAAATTCCGAAAGCTGTATTTATTATAGGTTTACACCGGTAATAGAATCAAGTCTCGAGCACAACCCAATGTAAATCTTTACAATTCCTTAAGTTTTGTGAAAGCTTTTACATGGAATAATCGCCTTATTTAATATAGGTATATTGCCAGTGAATAACCTTTATAAGGACAGTTTGGCAGGCAAATTATAAATCCCAATATCCCAAGAGTAAAAAAAAGAAAGAAAAAGGTTGATGAAGAAGCCTTTTTCTTTCATGCGCAATCTGATTTCGGGTAATTCTGATAAAGCAAATTTATGTTTGAAATTTCCGGGGTTTTCGCCCGGCTGGTGATTTTTTTCGATTTGATTCTACTTCACAAATTCGATGACAGCCATTGGAGCTGCATCTCCGCGGCGAACGCGAGTTTTAGTCACTCTTGTATATCCACCGGTTCTGTCTTTGTATTCAGGACCGATTACGTCAAAGAGTTTCTGAAGAGCTGTATTGCCTTCTTCAGTATCTACATGCCGAACATAAGCCGCAGCCTGTCTTCTGGCATGAAGATCACCTCTTTTAGCGAGAGTGACCAGATGATCCATGACACTGGAAAGTTCCTTTGCTTTCATTTCAGTCGTTTCCAGCTTTCCATGGAGAATCAGGGAAGTAGCCATATTTCTGAGCATGGCTTTCCGATGATCGGAAGTACGCCCCAGTTTCCTGTTTTGCATTCTAATCTCCTGTTTATTCGTAGCTGTTCTTGAAAGTCAGGCCAAGCTGATACATCTTTTCCTTAACTTCCTGCAGCGATTTTTTACCCAGGTTCTTAACATGCATCATTTCTTCTTCTGTTTTCTGGGTAAGTTCTTCGACAGTCTGAATTCCGGCTCGCTTCAGACAGTTGTAGGAGCGGACTGACAGATCCAGATCTTCAATCAGCATCGTGCTGGATTTACCAGAATCCTCAGGCAGCGGCTGCTGAACAGTAAAGCTTTCTTCAAGATTCAGATCTGCTAGCGGAACAATCACGTCAAGTGCCTGAACCAGAATCTTGGCGGCCTGGCTAATAGCCGATAAGGGTGTCAGGGTTCCGTTTGTCGTTACATCAATATGTACTTTGTCATATTTAATATCCTGTCCGAGTCTAGCCGGTTCAGACAGATATTCTGCGTTGCGGATCGGGGTGAAGGTAGCATCCAGCACGACGGTATCCTCTGGCAATTCATATTCTGCTTTTACGTCAGCAGCACTCTTGTATCCAGTACCACTGGCTGCAAAAAGCTTCATATTCAGGCTCTGTCCTTCTTTAAGATGACAGATGACCTGGTCAGGATCAGCTACGTCAATATGTTCCGGGCAGATGATATCTGCTGCGGTAATGACAGCCGGTCCTGCTTTTTCAATTTTTAGGGTTTCCAGCTGATCTGTTTCACCGGAAAGGCGCAGACCTTTGGCATTCAGTGACAAACGGACAACATCCTCTTCAATCGCGTTGAATACGGGACTGTTTGGATCAAGTCCTTCTGCCTGAACTCCTACTACAGCCATACCGGCCAGATTGGAAAGAAGGGTTCTGCAGATTGCATTACCTACAGTAATCCCAAAACCTCTTTCGAGAGGTTCAAACAGGAATTTTCCCTGATTTTTTTCCTCATCCACACTTTCCTGATGAAATGAAGCTCGTTCAAATTCGTGCATCGACTGCCTCCTTCGTTTTTATCCGCGGGGTCTTTTGGGCGGACGGCACCCGTTATGCGGAATAGGTGTCACGTCATTGATCATTGAAATATCAAGTCCAGCCACCTGCAGTGCTCTGACTGCGGCTTCTCTTCCTGGACCAGTT
>NZ_MPJW01000157.1 GCF_001945525.1 Ileibacterium valens | reverse complement strand
CCCTTGATTTCTGAGTGGCCTTTGTCCAGACGAATGTCATCTTGTTGGCGTTGGCTTCAATTTTTGTTCCATCCAGATAAAGGACAGAAGAGTCTATCTGAGGATCATTCTGTTCGGCATAGCGGTTGAATTCCGTAAAGAGATCCTCCATGCATGGAGTAAGGCATTCCTTCTGAAAGCGGGAAATTGTACCGTAAGAAGGAGTTTCGCCATTGAAAAGGCAGAGCAGACGGATGTCGTGAGAATAAAGTTCTTCCTGCTGCCGCAAAGAGCAGTAGCCATAAAGAGTAAAAGAAATCAGAGCGGCTTTGAGCATGGCGTCTGCTGGGAAATGGCAGGCTGGCCAGGAGGCAAAAGAAGGATAAAGGGCAAGGTCGAGATAATCATCGACAAAGGAACTGACAGTAGTGAAGACAGAATCCATCTCAATATGAGGGAAGAGAGAATGGAGCAGTGGCAAACGGCCCTGAATCGAGTTATAGTGTGTTTGGTAATTTTGTTTATTAAGCATGAACATATTTTACCAAAAAAGGCACCTCATCCATTACGGATCAGGTGCCTCTTTTTATTTTTGGACTGTCAGAAATTTAACAGCCCCTCTGCATTTATATTTGCGAATTACGCTCATGGATAATGAAAGTTTTTGAATTACCTGATTATCAATAAGCTCTATACTCGAAAAACCAGTGGAAGTTCTGTGGGAAAGATTTGTTCCTTACAGTCAAGTCGAGCTTTCAAAACAATTGAAAGATTCTCGTAATCATTTTCTTCCTCAAAATAGCAGCAGAGAATCCTGAGGAATATCATCAGAATGGTCCAGTTGTACTGACTGCAAAGACAATTCAGAAAAGGATTTATGACATTATTTATTGCTCGTCTATCTATTCGAATAACCGCCCGCAGCAAACGAAAAAGATAGATGTCATCTTTTGTAAGTGAATCTTTATCGAATTTAGAGATGATCTGTAAAGCTTCTTTGGTCTTCGATAATCGATACAGACAATATGGAGCCAAAACGCAATTCGCCGCAGGAGATGAATTTTTGATACTTAAACTCATTTGAGTCAGTGCCTGATCAAATTCGTTATTGAGAACATAAGCTAGAATCAGATTGTTTTCAGCAGCTTAAGCGATTGTTGGATAAGCTGAAATACTCGTATGGCATAAAATTCCATTTAATTTTTGTATAGCAGGCCTGTAAAAGCCACAGCAAATTAATAGGATGGATTCATTGTTCAAGCAAGAAATGATTCTATACAAATTGCATGATTGCTGAAAAGTCAGCTTAACTTCTTCAATGAGTTTAATTCCCTGATAGAAATCTGTGCAGATACCTAATGGATAAGCAAGATTATATTTTAGAAGAGCAGGTAGATCTGACCAGAGCTCACCGTTAGAGATAGAGATACCTTTCTTTACCCAACTGATAGTATCTTCAAGATTATATTTGGAGAACAGTTCAGTATTACGTTTAATGTAAAGCGCATAAAATAGACAAATTAAACCCTGTTCATCTGCTTCATAGATTTCAAGAAACTCTAGAGCGTTTTCAAATATATACTTGGAATTAATATCCCGACTTTTTACAGCTGAGAAAGCATTCAAATAGTAGCCAATGAAAATAGCCATAAGAAGCTTTATATGCATTTTTATCCCTTTCAAAACTTTGAGTCACTGCTACCATTTCAAATGTATTTAGAGCAATAAATGAAGTTATGACATGATTAAGAAGCTCCTTCGATTGAAACCAAAGTTGGTCATTTGTATCGAAATTAATTTTATAAACATCTAAAAAGCGATCAAAAAGCTCAGGCTTCATTTTCCTCCGCTGATTTTCGATATCGCTTAATAGAGATGTTGAAACAGAAAGACCGTATGAAATGTTTTCAAGTGATAAGCCAGCCTGTTTTCGCAGCAATCTAAAATATAAGCCTAAATAATCGTGAATGTTTTTCATTGCTTAATTTTAAAATAATAGTCTGAAAAAAGATATTTAATTTTATAAGACTGCATTCCGAATAATTGGAGTAAAAGTATGAAAATAAATAGATCGATATTAAAAATGTTTATGATGATTTCTTTGTTGACGAGTATGTACAGTATTCCTTTGAAATTATGCATTGAACATGAATGCCAAGATCTGTGTTGGATTCTAAACGAATCATCTTTGCCATTGGGTGGTCCGACTGATCTCAATGAATGACTGGGTATAAACTGAATTAGAAAAGAATACAATCTTTATTTGTAATTCATCATCGTTTTCTGCCAAACATCCGACAAATAGGAGTGTTTGGCTATTTTTCTTTTCAGTGTGAATTACGAACAGATTTATGGATGTTGCTTTTTTAGAGAGATAAAGCGAAATAAATCATTTGGTTGAAGTGATGGGATAAGATAAACGAGAAAATGAATAATCAGTGAGGTAAACAAATGATAAAAGCAGTTGTAGCAGATATGGATGGAACTCTGCTGAATGAAAAGGACGAAATTTCACAGAAAACCAGAGATTATCTGATTGATCTTGAAAAGAAGGGGGTAAAGCTGATTCTGGCTAGTGGGAGAAGCTATCCAAGACTTCTTCCTTATGCTAAACAGCTGAAGATGGATGAGTTTGGCGGTTACTTTATTGAAATCGATGGAGTCGCCCGCTATGAACCAAAAACCGGTAAAAGGATTAAATTTCACGAAATGCAGCCTGAGGAAATTGCAGAAATATACGACTGGTTTACAACAACAGGAGCTGAACCGCAGGCTGTTTTTGATGATGGATTGTTCGATTTTCTGCCTGAACAGGCTATGGAAAAGAAAAGAAAGATCCGCGAGGAAAACAATCTTCCAGATGATTATCCATGGACTGCCGGTCCCTGGAGCTGGCTTGCCGATCTGAGTAAAGGATATCCGAACATCTCATATGTAAAAAGCTCTGCTGAAATCAATCGTCCGATTAATAAGCTGCAGGTAATGGATGATGAAGAAGCAATCAAGAAAGTATATGATCAGGCAATCAAAAAATTTGGAAATCAGTTTTCCATCTATCGAACAACACCTAAGCAGCTCGAAGTTCTTCCGTTTGGTTTTTCAAAAGGAGAAGCGTTAAAAAGACTGATGAAAGAAAATGGCTGGAATGCAGATGAAGTTGCAGTCTTCGGAGATGGGGAAAACGATGTGTCAATGATGCAGGTAGTTTCTCATTCCTTCGCAATGAGAAATGCGAAAGATTATGTTCAAAGTAAAGCAGCTCATATAACAGATTCCAACCGAAACGATGGAATTGTGAAAGGATTAGAGAGTCTCAATTTGCCGTTTGGCGCCTGATTGCTGCTCAGAGTGATATCAGGGGACCTGATTGAAACCTGATTTGATTGTTTGGGTATTTGAAAGCATTTTTACAAACGTGCCATAATAGAACTAATCGATCCTGGATCAAATTTTCATGAAAGTCAGATATTTTTTATTGTCTGGCTGACAGGAAATCGCTTCATGATCAATCGAAAGATGAGAAAGGAAAATATTTGAATGAAGTTTTTTAAAGTTGTTGAAGAAAGAAGAAGTATTCGAAAATACAAAGATAAACCAGTCAGTGATGAGGATCTAAAAAAGATGATCCATGCCGCGATTGCAGCTCCAAGCTGGAAGAATTCACAGACTCCTCGTTACTATGTGGTAACAAACGAAGAGAAATTAGCCAGCCTGAAAGAAAATTGTCTGCCGCCATTCAACGCTCGAAATTGTGAAAATGCCCCAGCAGTGATTGTTTGCTGCTTTGAAAAGGGAAAAAGCGGAATGGGAAACGATGGACAATATGCTAATGAATGTGAAGAAGGCTGGGGATATTATGATCTCGGATTAGCCAGTGAAAACCTGGTCTTAGCTGCGACAGCTCTTGGCCTTGGCACGCTGATCATGGGGATTCGAAATGCGGAAGGGTTAAGAAAATTACTGAACATTCCTGAAGAACAGCAGATTGTTTCAGTGATCAGCGTTGGCGTTCCGGATATTGAACCCAAAATGTCCAATCGACTGAAAATGAAAGAGACAACAATCTTTATCGATTAATCCAGCGGTTAATGAACTGCAGATAGATTTAATCATCTGCTGTAGAATATTGATATTTTGTTCGCAAAGAAAACGATAGTGCAAAAAATATGAATTATGACGGATTTCGCCTGAGTCACACTCAAAATGGCCGGTGAAATCCGTTTTTTGCTGCTTTGTCTTAATTGTATGATCAGCCATATAGAATGGAGAAAATTTGCATTAAAAATTTGCATGCAGCAAGCATAGCAGGCAGGCCAGTTCAGATTCTGAAAAATCAATGAGATCTGATATCAGCCATTTTTACAGGCATGGACATCAGATCTCAGACAGGTTAAAGAATTTCATGCATCTTGAAATTCATGGAATTTATCATTGTTCAATAGTATAGGCGTTATTAAGGACATAGGCTTCGGAAAGAAGAGGTGTAATTTCTTCTACAGAATACGCTTTACTGTCCGCAGGAAAAGCTGGGAAATATACATTTACACAATCTGGCTGATCCGAATAGCTGATTAGGATATATTGTGGTTTAGCTGACAGATTTCCAGAGGGGACGAGTCCTAGGATAATCTGCTGCTGTTCACAGATGGATGCGATCAGACTTGAATCAACCTGAATGGGCTCAATGCTTAATCCAATAGATGGTCCGGCCGATACAAGCACCTGGGGCTCTGCTACGCCTTGAGAATCCGCACCTCCAGCTGAATCAATAGCCTGGGCTGCGAGATAAGGAGTAATACCACTGTTGTTCTGAAGATGACAGGCAGCAGCGGATAAAGCGGTAGGCCCACTTCCGACAAGTCCGATCACATTGCCTGAAAACGGTTGATAAGCCCATTGCAGGTCGTATTGAACCAGAGCAGGTAAAGATTCCAAAGACATTGTTAAGGCTCCGGGTGCAGCGATATAAGGTTCCTGATTTACAAACGCAGAAACAAAATTCAATCGCCGGGGATCTTCGTTTAAAAAGCTGATGTATTCTTCAGGATATCGTTCAAGATTTTTCAGGATATTCAAATAAAGATCTTCAGGGGCACTTAAAGAATTCACTGCTTCCATATCTGAATCGCTCAGCTTTTCATGAATCATTGAACGGACCTGATTCTGAAAAGCACCAAGCTGAGTTTTTGCCAGTTCCTGATAAGCGGCAAATGTAGATGGAGAGATGTTTGGGGTTGTCGAAGCGGCAGCGATTTCACTTTGAGCTTCGCCGATTCTGTTTGCTTTTTCTTCAATCTTTGCCACCCTTTGATGCTGAATCACAGCTTGATAAATACTGATTGCTCCATAGATCATTCCAAGAATTAAAGCAATGGGAATTAAGATCACCACGGCGAGGCGTCCATAATGAACCTTTGCTGTTGTTTTTTTCTTAGAGCTTTTCTTATTTCCTTGCTGGGAAGAAATACTCTTTTTGGTCGCAGAACTATTTTTTACGTTTTTTGAATTTGACCGTCTGGCCATAACCATCAATTCCTTTCGAACTGCCATAAAGCAGGTAGAGTTGACTTTAATTATACTTGTAACAAGTTTTCAAAAGAATGCTATGCCTGCCATCCTGCAAACAATTAAACAAAAAAACCGACGAAGGATTGAAGAAACTCTTAAAGACAAAAAACGATTTCAAATCCATTAGAAATTGGCTAGACTCATTTTGCCAGGATTTTCAAAATCGATGGAATTCTGGCCTAGGAAATTGGAGAAGAAAGGGGGAATTGATATGGTTTTTGATTTCGACAGAACAATTAACAGAAGAGGAACCCATTGCTTTAAATGGGATTCACAACCGATGAATGATGATCCAGAATTGCTGCCTCTGTTTGTGGCGGATATGGATTTTCAGACCGCTCCGTGTATTCAACAGGCACTGGCAAAAACAGTTGAGCATGGGGTATATGGTTATACTTCGGTTTGGGATGGTTATAAGGATGCTGTGATCTCCTGGATGAAAAACCGTCATGGTTGGGATATTGAAAAAGAATGGATTTTGCCATTTCCGGGAATTGTCCCAGCGATAAAAGCTGCAGTGCGGACCTTTACGAAACCAGGCGATGAAATCCTGATTTTTAAGCCGGTTTACTATCCTTTTGATGCTTCAATTCGGGATAATGACCGAACGATTGTTGAATTTGCCTTAGATGAACAAGATGGATTTTATTCTATCGATTTTGAAAAACTGGAAGATCTTCTTAAAAAGAGCGATATCAAGATGGTGGTATTCTGCAATCCTCATAACCCCATTGGAAGGGTGTGGACAAAAGAAGAGTTGAAAAAGCTCGGAGATCTTTGTCTGAAATATAACATTATGTTTTTCAGCGATGAAATCCATATGGATTTTGAATATGGCGATCATAAATTTGTCGCTATGCTTGATGCCTGTCCTGAGCTTAAAGAACAGTTTATTTCAGCGACGGCTCCTTCAAAATCCTTTAATCTGGCTGGTCTGATCGTTTCAAATCTGATCATTCCAAGTGAATGTACATACAAACAGCTGAAAAAGGAAATGGATAACAGCGGAATTATGGCTCCTAACCTGTTTGGACTGGTAGCGGCAGAAGCAGCCTATAAAGATGGAGCAGAGTGGCTGGACGCATTGCTGGCTTATATTGAAGGAAACTTTGATTTCATGAAATCCTGGTTTGAAGAGAATATGCCTGAAGTAAAAATGAGAAAACCAGAAGGACTTTATCTGGCCTGGGCAGACTTCAGAGGACTTGGATTGAGTGATGAAGAACTCGAGGATTTTATGCTTCATGAAGCTCATCTCTGGCTCGATGAAGGATACATTTTTGGAAACGATGGTTCTGGATGGGAAAGATTTAATTGCGCCTGTCCGCGCAGCATCATTGAAACCTCTTTGAATCGAATTAAAGATGCCTGGCAAAAACGTCAGGAAGCCCAGCGATAAACTTTTTGCTTTGCTTGTCCTTTTTATAACGCATCAAATAAAAAATGACCGGCTTGATCTGTATTGGATCAAGCTGGTCATTTTTACATATCTTTTCCTGAATGTGAATTTACAAAACTGAATACAGCTTTTTGTTGGCAGGGAGCTAGAAGAATCTGCGCATTGGAAGCATGAACAAATTCATTAAAGTCATCGCAAAACCAGTTGGCTGCTCCGGTTGTTCTGGGGTTGTCTGTTCTGGATTTTCCGGCTGCTCCGGTTGTTCTGGCTGTTCCGGAGAAGGTTGTTCTGGCTGTTCCGGCTGCCCTGGCTGTTCTGGCTGTTCTGGCTGTTCAGGAGTAGGTTCCACCTGGATTGGAGCACATGCTGTTCCATTTAAGTAAGTACCGCTTGGGCATACACACGCATTGTCGGTAAAGGATCCGCCGGAACCTTCGCAGGCACTCTTTGCTGCCTCATCGACTTCCGGAGTCATATCATCCGTCTGATCACCACTCTGTTCAGGCTCAGGAGTTGGGGTTGGCGCAGGAGTATGAGAAGTAGAATCGCCCTGTTCAACGAACTCGGTTTTGATATACCCCTTACCATAATCTGAAACTCCATCAGGCCTTGGTATGGCGGCAAAGCCCATTGAATTATTCATATATTCAAGCAGGTGATCATTGATCTTAAACGCGGTGGCTTCATTCAGGGTAGGCATATCAATATACCAGCCCTGTGAGAAATATTCCGGTGTATATCCGGACCAGCAGGCAATGGATATCTTATCCGTGTAAGCGATGGACCATTCATCCTTAATGGTTGTGCTTGGAATTCCATACTGCAGACCATCTTCAGCCCAGTCGGAAGTACCTGACTTGGCATAAACCGGATAATTTGTAGAAGTCAGCAGGTTGTTGAAGTTGTAATAACCACCGGTAACCACCTTTTCAAGCAACTGAGACATCATCCACGCTGCCTGGGCGGAAATCAGTTCGTTTTCAGTGGTGTTTCCGTTAATCTCTTCATTATCAGAACGGCGAATAATACGACGGATTCGATGCGAATTGATTCTAACTCCATTGTTGGCAAACATGGAGTAGGCCGATGACATCTGCACCGGTGAAGCAAACATGTTTGATCCGCCGATTGCAAACTGAGGATTGAATGTTTCAGCAACTTCATCATCAAAACCAAGCTTCTTGCAGAAATCAACCCAGTAAGGAATTCCTGTATTATCAACGAGTTCAATCATCGTTGCCGCTGCAGTCGTGTTTTTGGAAACTCCAAGCGCGTATTCCAGAGAAATGTTTCCTTCATAACGGCCATCGGAGTTGACAAGGTTAAAGCCGGCGTTCCAGTAGTCTTTTGCTTTGTCCTGTACGGTGTGAGTCGTCGCCCATCCTAACAGGTCAAAAGTTGAACAGTAAGCCAGCAGAGGTTTCATGGATGAACCAGGCTGACGGGTATTGATTGAGTTATCCTGTTTGACATCCTGTTCGTGATAGCGGCGTCCAGGCCCAACGGCAATGATCTCACCGCTTTGAGGATTGGTAATCGCAAGTCCTACGTCAAAGGCTTCGTTTGGGAATGGGATGACTTCACCGTTCATGACCCGATCCACTTCACCCTGAACGTCCTGGTTAAGAGCGGTATAAATATCCATCGGGATAATGGCTGGATCCTGACCAGTCAGCTGAATGGCTTCGCTGATCACCTGGTTAATATAGGCTTCGTTGGCATCCGTTGAAACCTGTGGAATATAGTTCAGGGATAGAGCAAGATCGGTATTTACTGCGAGATCATGTTCTTCCTGGGTGATATATCCATGCTGCAGCATCAGATCAAGTGTCGTATTTCTTCTTTCTGTAGCCGCAGCCAGATGGTCAAACTCCGAATCGCTTCTGTTGTTGAGCGGGTTGTAAAGGGCAGGAGCATTAATGGCTCCGGCTAGGAAGGCCGATTCTGGAAGGTTGAGTTCAGATACATCCTTGTTGAAGTAATATTTAGCGGCTTTCTGAATACCACGGGTGCTTCCTGCTGAACCAAACCAGATTCGGTTGAGGTAGTATTCCATGATTTCTTCCTTCTCGATTGTCTGTTCGGCAATCAGGGACAGGTAGATTTCCTGAATCTTCAGCTTGATCTGATCCAGTTTTGACACTGAACCCTTTTCGTTGGAAATTTTTTCTTCCTGATTTTTTGTAAAGGCATTATCGATCATCTGCATGGTCAGAGTCGATCCACCCTGGGAGAAACTTCCTGATTTCAGGTTGGTGACAGCAGCGGCCAAAAATCGAGGAAGGTCGAATCCGCTGTGCTCAAAGAATCGTGAGTCTTCGATAGAAAGAAAGGCATCGATGACATTTTGCGGAATCTGTTCATAGGTGATGTCTTCACGAATTTCTTCACCAAATTCGAATGCAAGGTTTCCTGCATCATCAAAGATTCGGGAATTTGAAAGAGTCGAAAGACCGTCCCGTGAAAAACGCATGCCTTCAGGATCGTTAATGACATTCACCAGGATAAAAAAGACAGAGATGCATCCGACCATGAATAAGGTCAGAATGCAGACTGCAATTTTATTCCATATATCCAGCTTTCTTCTGGGCTTTTTCGATGGAGTAGAATTGTTGTTTGAATTTTGCATATCAGTTGTCCTTTGCGATTGTATCTCCTTTCAGATATTTTTCATCGACTGCTTTAAGGTAATTGATTCTTGGCATAAAACCTTCTTTAAGCAGAAGACCGTTTTCACAAAACCATTGGTGAGGAATGGACGCTGCCTTTGTCTGCTCGAAGACACGAATCAGATCCGAGCTGTCAATCAGCCATGTCTCATTGAAATGAGAAAAGCGAATAATGAAAAAACCGATTCCTCCGAGCTTTGCGACTTTTTTTAAATGTTCGATCTGATGCTCATGAATCAGGTATTTCGGAAAGCTTGATCTGTTCCGGGTCTCCTTGGCTTCAAAATCAATGTAATGGCCTTTATAGATACCATTGTAATCGGTTGTTGAAGGAGTTCGGTAGTAAGCCTCGACAATCTTAGCATGATCCCGTGAAGGATAATCAACTCGTACAACCTGAATTGGGGTTGGTTTCTTATGAATCAGAGCTGCGCCTATATCGTTATAATACGTGTTTGAGGCGTTAAGGTCTTCTTCAAGTCTGGCTCCACGTCCAGAATGGTTATCGATTGTATTTTCATGTCGACCTTTGGGTATTGCCGCTTTCTTTATCGTCTTACCATTTGGATAGTGTATATTGGATGTCATTATCAAAGTATACCGAATGAAAATCTCTGATTCAATGAACGGGCTGTCTCTTCACAAGAGTAAGATTGGAGTTTTGGTCAAACAATACAATGAGTAACAGCTTCCATATATTAACAGCTTCCATATATTATAGAAGAGATGAGTTAGCACAAAGGCATTTGGTTTACGCCAATGTCCGTTACAATAGTACAGAAATTATTAGAGATTAGTCTTGTGAAAATATTGTGAAATATCACAAGATGTGAATTCATGCGTTGTTTAACGGCGAGAACGGTGCTATAATCACGACAGTATGGAGGGGATTAAGATGGCAAAAGATACGAATTTGTCAGCTCATGAAATCTACGAGAAAGAATTTCATGTCGATCTGAAAGGTTATGCCAGTGCTGAAGTGGATGACTTCCTGGATCTGGTTATTGAAGATTATCAGACATACGATGAAAAACTCGAAGAACTTGGTCAGGCTCTTGCTCGCTATGAAGCAAAGATCAAGGAGCTGCAGCAGGAAATTTTTACATTGCAGACCAGCAATAATAATCTAAACGAGCAGCTCAGCTCTGATTTCGTGAATGTAAATTCCGATCAGGTTGATCTTCTGAAGAGAATTGCGCGTCTTGAGCAGGCCGTATTTCAGTCTCCTCAGGAATAACAGTTCGATCAATCTGTCATTGTGACAGATAACAAGACCAATTAAAAATGGAATACGAAAAACACAGCTTTAATGAAGCAGTTGCTGGCAGTCATGCGCTGTCAGAGGAAAGTCCATGCTCGCACAATCTGAGATGATTGTAGTGTTTGTGCCAGTCCAATCAATAAGGCTGGGGTACCTTCGGGTATACGGCTGTCCGAAAGCCTAAAGAGAAATCCATGGCTGACGGCTTTAAAAGTGCCACAGAGACGAAGCTTCATTGGAAACAATGAAGGTGGAACGGGTAAACCCCTCAAGCGAGAAACCCAAATTTGGTAGGGGAACTGAATGAAGCAAAATGAAGCGGATTTCGGATGGATTCAGCTGAATCCATAGATAAATAACTGCTGCCTGCACTAGCAGGAACAAAACATGGCTTATGATTTAAGGCTGATCGACCGGAGAAATCCGGTCTTTTTTCGTTTATATAAAAAAAAACTGCCCGAAGGCAGTGGGATATGACAGGTGAACTTCAGATTGCTTTTTCAAGACGTTTAGCTAGATATTTCATCAGAAGGGGAACCATGATCAATCCAACAATGGTTGTCGGGACCATATAGGAAGCCTGATAGATCATGCTTGGAATCCAGGGCGTTTCATAAAAGAATACGCCGGACAGGGTATGGGAGAAAAAGCGGATGAGATTGGTAATCAGAATTCCGGAGTAAAACATTCCATAGTTTGGAAACAGACAGGCAATTCCATAAATTCCAAATGGGATGATGTAGTCCAGAAGAAACTGAACAGGTCCAAGGACATACATCCGTCCGGAAACAAATTGAAGCAAAACAGAAAGGAGCCCTACAATGGTTCCTTTTTTCCAGCCCAGCTGATAGCTGGCCATCAGCAAAGCGATTGTTCCAAGGCCAAGAGAACCGCCCTGAGGCATCGCTGGCAAAATGTTGGCGATAAAATCCAGAACATAGAACAGGGCCAGATAGAAGGCCATCAATACAATTTCTTTAACGCTCATTGAATTTTTAGACATAAAAAAAACACCTCCATGCAAGAAGGCGCAGTCGGTCATGAATGACTCCCTACGCTAGTACAACCTAGATCAGGTACAAAGGCTAATCTCAGCTCCTGGATAAGAGCACACCTGTCATATCGTTCTTAGGATACACCAGACAGACCAGAAGATTTCCTGAAAGGACTAACAAAAAGGTAATTTGTATGGTTTTTTGAGATTTTTACAGGAATTGAGAGTTTACATTGTAGTTTGCGTTGTTTGATGAAACAAAGAAAAAGTCTTTTGTCATAGCAGGCCGCAATGATTGAATCATTTGGCGCTTAACAGACAAAAGACTTAAAAATTCAGTGGAGATTGTTTGACTTATATTTTTATTTTTTATTACTTTTTAATTTATTTTCAGAGTCTGCCAGTGATTTGGTTCAGAGTGATCTTATAAGGAATGAACGAAATTTACTGGTTGGAAAACATGAAATAAACGATTTCAACTGGTGCATTCAGCCTGGCACGAATATTGATGCAGCCCAGTCCACTGGTCAGATAATAATCAAATGGCAGATTCTTCTGATCGGCCCGGTTCAGGTTTTCAGAGCCAGGCCACAGACGATATCCGCCTTTGATTGGCCAGGTAATCTGGGTGCCATGAGCATTTCCAGCGGCAGCTAAATCAATTGGAGCGTTTGTCACATATTCATTGAGCAGATGATCAGGATAATGTGAAAAGGCGAAGTTGAACTGTTCAGGATTTAATGCAGCCAATGAACTGTCTGTGTTGAGATCAAGGCCAAACGCCGCAAAGCGAATTCCTTCACGGGACTGATTGGTGATCAGTCTGGTCGTATTGTCGAGAATCTCGATTTGGGTATTGTTATAAATTTCCTGAACATTCACTAACCGGCCTTCATTGACCAGATCCTGTTCCCCATATAAGGCAAATTTACCTAATGGAGCCTGAATGGATGCCAACCAGGCGTTCATCTGATCCTTATCTGCATCGGTTACCGTATAATCCGAAGCAAAAAGATCACCGCCAAAAACAAACAGATCAGGATTGAGCTGTTTAATCTTCTCAAAAACAGCATTTGTTTTTTCAGGGTCTGAAAAGGTGCCGTACTCCAGATCAGAAAAGTAGACCAGAGAGACCTGATTGAGGGAATCCGGAATTTTCTTGGAGTGAATGGTTTTGTAGGTGACTCTGAACCCATCAGGATTAATGTAGAACATACGATAGATGGAAATATCGAGACTGATTACCAGAATCAGCACTCCAATGACCAGCATACAGAGTTTTTTCTGAAGGGAATTCATCATGTGAATCATATTAATCATATCGAAGGGATTAGTCAAAAGGGGCTGTTAAATTTCGACTGATTTTTCATCAGCGAGATTTACAGCCCCTTTTTCTATGCTTTTTATCTGATTCAATCCTGTTTTATGATGTGTTTTTCCGCTCAAGTCAATTTTTGAACGCACTGAAAAGAGCCAAAACTCAAAAAGACTGTTTATAATCTTTTTCAGATTTCGCTTTTCTGCTCCTTTAATTTTCCATAACGTTCGAGTTCTGGGAAACTCATCCGATTTCTGTTGTTTAATTTTCTGATATTGTGTCCCATGGCCACAATAAGCACCTCAAATTTTACGATTTCCAGTCCCCGGCGTCTCAATCGGCTGTATCTGTAGTTTTCTTTAAGATCTCCGAAGGTTCCTTCCGCCTGAATGCTCCGGCTGACCATAATCTCATGTCCTGCATCTGAAGACATGTTCTCCCC
>NZ_MPJW01000131.1 GCF_001945525.1 Ileibacterium valens | reverse complement strand
GGCAAAAGAAGGATAAAGGGCAAGGTCGAGATAATCATCGACAAAGGAACTGACAGTAGTGAAGACAGAATCCATCTCAATATGAGGGAAGAGAGAATGGAGCAGTGGCAAACGGCCCTGAATCGAGTTATAGTGTGTTTGGTAATTTTGTTTATTGATCATGAACATATTTTACCAAAAAAGGCACCTCATCCATTACGGATCAGGTGCCTCTTTTTATTTTTGGACTGTCAGAAATTTAACAGCCCCTTTTTTAAGTTCACAGAGAGAATTGATTCTTTACAGAGCTTTCATACAAAAGTTCTCGAACATTTTCAGCTTGCAGATTCAAGCATTGAATGTTAAATATTAAATTTTAAACGTTGTATTCAGATTTTCTGTTTTCCAAACCGGAAGAGTCAAGTTTCTTTAATGAAGGCATAATGACAATAAGCATTGTTATAAAGCAAGCCAATCCTCCAATCACATTCGAGACCGGTTCAGCGGCAAAAACACCTAAAGCCTTGTTTGTAAACAGCAGAGGCATGATAAACATTCCGGGAATCCCAATGAATACCTTTCGAAACAAAGAAAAGAAGATTGCTTCCTTCTTCCGGTTAAGCGATTTGAATACCGTCTGACCTGCATACTGCAGCGACTGAAATACATATCCAAAAAGATAGATCTGCAAAGCAGGAATTGCCATATTGACCATAGAGGGATCATCTGAAAAGATCGAAATGAAAAACGCTGGATGAATCATAATCGTCGCCCAGGCAGCCGCGGTATAGCTAATTCCCATGGCCGCCATAATCCATATTCCCTTGCGGATTCCCTTTCCATTCCTGGCTCCATAGTTGTAGGAAAGAACTGGCGAAGCGCCTTCGGACATCGCATGAACAGGAGTATCCATAATCTGAGTAATGGATGCGATAACTGTTCGTATTGAAATGTAGAGATCTCCTCCATACACAGATAACTGAAAATTACCTGCAATCTGCACCAGCGTATTGGTCAGCTGCATTGTAAAGGCTGCTGATCCAAGTCCGATAATCTTTCTGGCAATATCCCAGGAAAACTGTCTGATTTCCTTAAAATCCAGTTTCAGACTCGCTTTCTTCGATTTTAAAAAGGAAAAAGCAATCAAAGCAGAAATCATCTGAGCGATTATGGTTGCCAGGGCTGCTCCCTGAATTCCCAGATGACAGACAAAAATCAAAATGGGATCCAGGACAATATTAATCAGGGCTCCTGCAATCACGCATAACATTCCAATATAGGAAAATCCCTGGGCGTTGATAAATGGAGCCATACCTACAGAAAACATGGAAAAGATCGTACCTGAAAAAATGATCATCATATATGGCCAGGCGTATGTCAGCATCTGATCGGACGCTCCAAAAAGTCTTAATATCGGAGAACAGAACATCCAGCCAAGACAGGTAATAACAAAGCCGGTTGCAATCAGAAGAATCGCTGACGTATTCATGATCTTCTCTGCTTTGGGATGGTTTTTACATCCTAGTTCAATAGAACAAAGCGGTGATCCTCCTGAGCCATAGAGGTTTGTAAATCCGGTAATCAGTGAAATTAATGGAAAGCAAAGACCTATTCCTCCTAAGGCATCCATGCCCACCGATGGAATTCTGGCAATGTAAATTCGGTCTACAATGTTATACAGAAGGTTTAACAGCTGAGCGACAAGCAATGGAATAGCGCTCAGAAGTATGTTCTGAAATATTCGGCCATTTGAAAAATCAACTCGCTTCATTTCTAAATCATCCTTTCCCCGTTTCCCCATCGATCATCTTCTGATTATTTGTCCGGTTTTCTCTTCATATTCTAAAGAATTTCTCAGGATTCTAAACATTTCGAATTTTTTATATTTCTCTCCCGTTCCAATCCGCTCTCTACAAAACTTCAAGATTCATTTCTTTACTCACTCATTGAATTCAGTATTATCAGACCCCAACAAATACAAAATTCACATTGCTGCATAGAAAAAGCGTCTGCCATTGAACAGACGCCTTAATTGGTTTATTCCGAAACGGATATCAGCTGTTTTACTCTCGTCGAACCGTTTGAATCCATCCGGTTCATGTTTTTCTTTTTGCTTTGTTTCAGTCTTCTAGCTGGATAAAGGGCTGAGTTCTCCATCTGGAAAGAACATTCATCAGATCCTGTTTTCTGACCTGGGCGTAATCGCCTTTTCCTAAGATCTGCCAGCCATCTCTTTTGATCAGATCGCACATTTCCCCAGCGACCATATCCAGACTGCTCTTTGAATCCATCAGGTTCTTACCGGCATATACTGCCATTTTTCCCAGAGTCTTCAACTGTTCAGGATCAACAAGCTGTTCAAGGTATCTGACGTCAATGGGTTCTCTTCCAATTGAAATCGTATCTAATCCGGTTGTTTTTACCTTGATCCGATCCTGATCAAGGACTCGATTCTTTAATGGAATACGACTTCGAATTTCCTGATTGAAAGGCACATCATCAATCACAGAAGACTGCGTATGGTTTTTAATCGCTTCTTTGGCTTTTTGCGTGATATCTTTAGGCACATATTCATCCATCTGAATGACAGTATCTGCCTTATCAAAGAATGCCCCGCTGCTGCCAGCAACCAGAATGACTGAGACGCCTTTTTCTTCCTTTAGCGGTCTGATTCTTGCAATAAATGGAATAATCGGTTCTTCATCTTTAGAAATCACACTGGCCATTAGATCATCGCGGACCATAAAATTCGTGGCACTGGTATCTTCATCGACCAATAATAATTTACTTCCTGCTTCAATGGCTTCCACCACATTCGCTGCCTGAGAAGTGGATCCAGATGCATCTTCAGTCATAAAACAGCGAGTATCTTTTTTAGTCGGCAGATTCTGGATGAACATTGAAATATCATCTGCCTTAACACTTCTTCCATCTTCAGCCCGAATCTTCATCGCATCCGATCGAGTAATGGCAAGCTCTCGTCCATCGCCATCCACGTGGTTATAAACGCCTTCTTCGAGGGCCTGCAGGAGCGTAGACTTTCCATGATATCCACCACCTGTGATCAGAACAATACCTTCTGGAATGCCCATTCCTCTGATTTTCTTTCGATACGGAAGATCCATTTCAACCATCAGAGATTCGGGGGATTGAAAAGGAATTGCCTCAGCCATAGGGATATCCAGATTTCCGCTTTTTCTTGGCAGAATTGCCCCATCAGCAATGAATGCACTTAAATGTTTTTCTTTGAGCTGATGACGAATAGCACATTGATCGACAGAAAGTTCAAAAGCGCGCTGGAGACATTCCTGATTTTCTTTGGAAAGATGATCGTAGATCAGGTAATGATCCACAAGCGGTTCCAATTCGTTAAATAGAATTCGAATCAATTCATGAGAAAGAATCTTTCGTCCTGCAGCTGGAAAGGCTGCATGGAATTTCAGGATCAATTCACCGGTATCCGGTTTGATGGTGCATGCGCTTCGTTCAAGCACCTTCTGATTGGGTCGGCTTACCGATAAGGATCCGCTTTTCTTTGACCTGCCATTGGAGGCATATTCCTTGAGCCCTTCATGAAAGAGTCTGAGAATCTGATCCTGCAAAGCGATTCTCTGTTCATATTTTTCATAATAGACGGATGGAAATCCCGGTCTTAGAATTCGGACTGTCAGATCGCTTGGAGAGGCGTACGGATCTGACTGAACATGATTAATTTCAAGAATAAAATTTTTAAATTTATAACTTCCCTTCAGGTCTTTATAATATGGGTACGATTTATGATTGATTTTTTCGAGCGAAACTCGGAGTTCTTTTGCGGTTTTCATGCGAGCACCTCTGCTTTCCTTTCAATCTTAGCAATCCAGTCCATATTGCATATTTTCATGCCTGATGATTTTTATCCTGCAGATGTTCATGTTTGTAATTCACATTGGAAGGCATCGGTAATATTCACATTGAAAAAATTTCAGAAGAGAACTGTAAGAAAACACTTTGACATTAAAGCTGAAACCTCAACAGAAAAACTAAAACAGAAATCAGTCAAGGAAGCGGAAAGGAAAAATTTGAATGCAAAACAATAATTATCAGCGAAAACTCTGTCCTGAAAAAGACCTCTGTGATTTGGCGCCAATAATCCCGCCAGAAATCCAGAAGGATGCTGTCGGACTTCTTGAACAATTATCCAATACATTTGGCGTGAGTGCGCATGAAGATGAGGTCTGCGAAATGATCAGAAAGTCATGCAGCAGGTTTTGTGATATCAAAGAAGATGCTTTACGTAATCTCTACCTGTTTCCTTTAGATCATTCCTGCAGCCATCAATCAGACAGGTTTACAGTGGCTCTGGATGCTCACATGGATGAAGTCGGTTTTATCGTCAAATCCATTCACAAAAACGGCATCATCTCATGCCTTCCCATTGGAGGATGGGATTTAAAAAACGCATCCGGATCGGACTTTGAGATCCTGAATGCTGATAATCAGCTGATTCCTGCCATAGCGATCACTCGTCCAGTGCATTATGGTAAAAACACAGATGAATCCAATCTGCTTTTCATCGATGCCGGCTGTACGAGTAAAGAACAGGTCGAAAAACTGAATGTTGCCTGTGGTGATTTCGTCATCCCTCAGAGCCGTTTTGAATTCATGGCAGCACCAGGTATTGTTAAAGGCAAAGCTCTCGACGATCGGATTGGCTTATGTGCCGAACTTCTTCTATTACGATGGCTCGATCAGGATGGGTTATCTTCACATGTAATCGCTCTGGCCAGTTCACAGGAAGAAGTCGGTGAAAGAGGAGCTATTGCCGCCATGTCAAACATACAGGCAAATATCGCAGTCTGCTTTGAAGGCTGTCCTGCCGATGATACTTTCGAATCCGAAGATGAAGTCTCAACAAGATTGAATGGAGGTCCCATGGTTCGGGTCATTGATCGATCAAGCATCACGGATCATCGTCTGATTCGTCTGATTCGACAGGTGGCTTTGGATTATGAGATTCCTTTGCAGATTGCAGCCAGAGCTGGCGGCGGAACGAATGCCGCCGCATTTATTCAAAAAGGAATTCCTGCCATTGTGATCGGGATACCGGTTCGCTATGCCCATAATATGAGCGGTTTAGCTTCACTGGATGATCTGATGAATGCCATTCGATTGGCCTATTGCTTTGTTGCAAGAATTATTGCTGATCAGCCATCTTTTCTGATCAATCCATTCTGATTGCTTCACTTTTCATGTAATCCAGCAGATTTGAAATTATCCATTCAAAACGGACCATCTAGAAGATCAATTATTTTTTACTGGCCATGTGAATAGGATTTTGGTTTGAATGCTCAAAAAAGGAAATCGGAATCTCTTATGCCTCAAATCATGGGACATGAAAGATTCCGATTTTGTTTTTGTATTTTTGTTATAGCTTTTTTCAGATTAACATTTGTAATCCTTATTGAATCAACTGATTTCAATCTCATCCATCTATTTTTGTTGGTCTATTGGCTTATATGTTCTTTTTGGATGTTATTTTCTACTTTAGGTTCTTATATGGTTTTATAACTTTTTTTAAGATTGCAGATCGTTGCTCATTGCAGAATGGAAAAGCAAATAATTCTTATGGATAATGATGATCAGAATCCAATTCAATCTGGTTTTTCATCCATGGAATGAATCTGAAAAATCTGATCTTCTATAACTGCTTTCAAAGTAAAAACTTCCTGAATGAATTCCCGGTCATGACTGATGGCGATAATTGCTCCATTCCACCTGGAGAGTTCTTCACTCAGAACTCTGGCACTGAGCGGGGATAAATTTCTTGTCGGTTCATCAAGCAAAAGGACATTGCAATTACGCATAGCCATGGAAGCCAGTATCATTTTCACTTTCTGGCCTCCAGAACATTTAGATATTTTCTGCTCCAATTCATTCTCTGTAAATTTCATGCTTCCTAATGCTTTTCTGGCTAAAACTGAATTCTCGGTAAACTGTTCAAGATATTCTGCCGGAGTCGAAACAGCTTTAAAGACCTCCTCATAATTTTGCGGAAGGTAGCCAACTGTAATTCCAGGCGTATCTTTCAGAATTTCTTTGATCTGTCTGAGCAGTGTCGTTTTTCCACAACCATTCTTGCCAGTAATGACAAGATGCACCGGTCCAATTAAACGAAGACCAAATTCTGAAATTAATAGCTTACCATTCACAGATAAGCAGAAATGTTCCAAATCAAGAAGCTTCTTATTGGATGGAAAGGAGCGTTCTGGAAGTATGAATCCAATTCCTTCTTCCACAGAATCTGTTTTTGAATAACTCTGGTTTTCTAAAGCATCCTGAGCATTCAGAACGGACCGCATCGATCTCTTGAGCATCTTGCCTTCATGAGGAGCCTGTCTGGAGACGGTTTTCAGCCGGCCTTCCACTTTGTTATGAAGGTCATTTAAGCGCTGCTTTTTCTTGAGATATTCTCTTTTTTCTTCAGAAGCAATCCGGCTCTGACGATTGAGCAGATTCGCTCTCGATTCTAAATATTCGTCGTATTTCCCTGAATAAATTGTATTGAGTGTTTTTGTTTTTTTATTGCGCAGCTCGATATGCAGAATTTTGTTGGCGCAGGTATTAAGAAGTCTGATGTCATGAGAAATGAACAGAATGGGAGCAGACTGATTCTTTATCCAGTTCTCCATCCAGACTAAGGCATCCAGATCCAGATCATTTGATGGTTCATCCAGCAAAAAAATTTCCGGCTCGTTCATCATCATTTTCAAAAAGAGCAGTCTGACTTTCTCTCCGCCAGATAAAGTTGAAATATTCTGATCCCGGTAGATCAAGTCGTGATCAATTTTCAGCTGAACGGCCAGCTTTTCTATTTCGCTCAACCGATTCCAGGCACTAATTTCGATTTCTTTTTGAGGCTCTTCAGAAAGAAGATAATGCAGCGGCTCTTGATCGAGCCACTTTTCATCAAATTGCTGAGGAAGATATCCAATCTTCTGATCAGAATAAAAAAAGCCAGTGATCCTGACATAGTCAGGCTGATCACCAGCGAAGATTTTCAATAATGTTGATTTACCATTTCCTTCTTCTCCAATCAGACCGATATGATTATGATCAGACATGGAAAAGGTCAGGTTTTCTACCAGCTTCCTGCCTGAAGCCAGCGTCACACTGAGATTTTTGCACGTAAACACAGATACGAATTCCTCCGTTATGATCCATTAAGAACATATATCCAATTTTATTCGAATTCTGTATTACGCATTTTCTCACCTCAGGCTTATCTTAAGTGAAGTTTTGTGAAAAAGCAAGAAAGTAAAAGTCAGCTCCCTTTAACCGCTGTGCTGGCTGGCATCACGAATGCAATCGATCGCTAAAGCCAGCAAAAGCAAAGGCAAAGCATCCTGTTCCTGATCAAAACGAATATAATAATGGTCACTCATGTGCCAGAGCTCTACTCCAATTGTGGCGATTTCCCGGTTACTTTGCGAAAAAACCTGGTAATTCCACGCAAAGAAATTTCCCACTACGTTCCAGTGATAATAATTCAGATCCAGATTGGTTTTAAACAGGCTCAGCCTGGATTTGATGGTTCCAACCTGGCGCCCATGAATATAGATATTGAATTCGGGAAGAAATGAAAACTGCTGTTTGATTTCTCCAACCTGAGCACCACTTGCATCAAAAATCAGCTGTTTTCTCAGGAAAGATGGAACTCCCTTGACGTGATAAACCATCTGTCCCTGCTCATTCGTTACATCATATTCTCCCCAGAGTGAAAAGATTTTCTGCGCAATATAAAGAGTATTCATTTCTTATTTCTCCTTTAATTTCTGTTGAATTTCACCAGGCTGTCTGATTCAAAAAACTGTATATACAACAATCTTCAATAATCTGACGATAGCAGGAATACATTGTAATTTCACAGCTTTTTATCCAATTTTTCCAACTGTAATTTTCCAGAGCTTTCATTCGAACCTTCATCTTAAGAGTCCAATCTTTGTTTATTTGTTCAGGCAATACCGGCTGACTGACCGATCGGAATGAATCATTCAAAAAGAAAAATCCAAATTGTTTTCCTTGATCATTTTAAAAACAATTTGGAGGTCAGGATGTAAATTTTTAGAGCAATACACGTTCAACTTCCATCACAGATGGAATCTTTTTTAAATTTGCCATAATGACATTCAAGTGATCCAGAGAACGAACAGATATTTCCATCTTTGTGGTTGCGGTTAAATCGTTGGCATCGACTCCACTTGTTATATGTCTAAGAGTTATTTTCTGCTGCTGAAGAACAGTGACAATATCCGAAAGCAGATAGTTTCTATCTTCGGAACGAACCACCAGATGTACTATGAAGACTTTATCTTCAAGATCTTCACCCCAGGTTACAGGGATTAAACGCTTGGTTTCTCTGGCAATATTTGGACAGCCAGCCCGATGAACCTTAACCCCATTCCCCTTTGAAACATACCCGATGATCTCATCTCCGGGAATAGGTGAGCAGCAGGTAGCCAAAGAAACCTGGATTGTATCAATGCCAGGTACTACGACCCCACAGGCACTCGGTTTCAGCTTTCGATCTGGTCGATTATACATTTTTATAATTTCTTCATTGTCGTCCTGAGCGCTTTTTGTTCCGATCAATCGATCAACAACAGCCTGAACAGCAACTTTTTTTGAAGCAATCGCAACATAAAGATCTTCAAGATTTTTAAAAGAGAGAGTGCTCAAAACGCTTTCAAGCTTCTTGGAATTATGAAGTGAACTATCCATTTTCTGCTTCTTGAGTTCTTCTGTCAGCATGGCATCACCGCGGTGAATCAATTCTTTGCGGTCTCTGATTTCTTCTTTTTGAAGGAAAGCCCGAATTTTGTTTCGAGCGTGAGGTGATTTAGCAATTTTAATCCAGTCACTGCTCGGTCCGCTTGATGATTTATTTGTCAGAATGTTGACGACATCTCCTGTTTTCAACGGAGTATTAATTGGAACAATAGCGCCATTCACAACCGCTCCAACCGTTTTGTTTCCGACTTCTGTATGAATGCGGTAGGCAAAATCAATGGGTGTGGATCCTGATGGAAGGGCGATAACCTTTCCTCTTGGGGTCAGGCAGTAAACATTGGCCTCGAAGATATCCTGCTGAACAACACTCATGTATTCGAGTGGATCTTCACTTTCTTCATCGGTAATGATTGAGAAATCTCTGAACCATGAAAGCTTATCTTCCATTTCCCGATTTTTCTCTTCTTCTGTCATCTTTCCATTTTCCTTATAAAGGAAGTGAGCCGCTACTCCTCGTTCAGCGATTGAATCCATTTCTTCTGTACGAATCTGGATTTCAAAGATATTTCCTGAACTTGGGTGGACTACTGTCGTATGCAATGACTGATACATGTTGCTTTTTGGCATTGCGATATAATCCTTAAAACGTCCGGGAATCGGACGATAGGTTGCATGAATATAACCCAGGATTTCATAGCAATGGGTTACTGAATCGGTAACAATACGAATGGCCTGCAGATCGAGAATTTCTTCAAATCGTTTATTCTTTGAAGTCATCTTTTTATATATAGAATAGAAATGCTTGCTTCTTCCAAAGATCCGATATGGAATTTTATACTCCTGAAGAATGATTTCTATATCTGAAATCATTTCTCTGACCTGAGCATTCCGTTCTGTTTCGCGATTAGCGACAAGATTTTTAATGCTCTGATACTTTTCAGGAAATAGATATTTGAAGGACAAATCTTCAAGCTCGTTTTTCACCCTTGAAATACCTAATCGATGAGCAATGGGAGCATATACCTGCAAGGTTTCACGGGCGATTTTTTTCTGCTTATGTTCTGGCTGAAATTCGAGTGTTCTCATATTATGAAGACGGTCTGAGAGCTTGATCAGAATGACTCGAATGTCCTTGGCCATCGCAATAAAGATCTTTCGATGGTTGCTGGCCAGGTATTCCTTTTCATCCTTGAATTCCTGATTCAGTTTTCCTACTTTGGTAACCGCATCAACGAGCTGTGCGATTTCAGGAGAAAATTTCTCTGAAATCGTTTCAAGTTCTACATCCTTGCAGTCTTCAACCGTATCATGAAGCAATCCAGCAGCGATTGTTTTTGGTGAACAGTGCAAATCGGCCAGAATATTTGCTACCTGAATGACATGAATCACATAGGGTTCCCCAGACTTTCTGAACTGCCCGTCATGTGCTTTAAGAGCAAACTGATAGGCCCGGTCAATCAGCTGCAGATTTTCCGGTTTACGGATGTAAGTCTGAATATTTTCCATACACTGAACCATCGTAACGCTTTTCTTATCAGCCATAGTTGCCCTCTCTTTCCTGATGAAAAATCCAGATGATATTTAAAGATTTTGTCGAATCTCTTCATTCTTATCATCATTTTGTTAATAATATGTGAATCTGAATGTTTGAAAATCATTTTAGCACCTGAAACAGGCTTTTTCATTGATTTTCACAAAGTTTTTGTAAATAGTTGTGTTTTCAACTGATTAATGATATCGACATAAATCTATACATTTGACATCTGTTTCATGATAGGCTGATTACATTAGATGAATAGGCTTACAAGCAAGGAGTGATATCCCATGATCCGACTCAGCGAACTGTCAAAAGATTTTTATAAACCGGGTGAAGCCGCAAAAATGCTCAATGTTCACGTAAGGACAGTTCAAAGATACTGTGATGAAGGAATGATGGAATTCAGGCTGACAGAAACGGGACGCAAAATGATTTACAGAGACTCCTTGATTCGAACTCTTAAGGCGCATCAGCTGCTGACGGATGACTCTGAAGATTGTCGAAAAGATGCTGTCTATGCCCGTGTCTCTACTCATAAACAGAAGGAAAGAGGCGATCTGGACAGACAGATCGAGAAAGTCTGTGCCTTTGCAGCGACCAGAAATCCCCACAATCTCGTTATTTACTCAGATATGGCTTCTGGACTGAATGACAACCGCAAAGCGCTCAATGCCCTGATGAATGAAGTGATGAAAGGAAACATCAACCGGATTTTTATAAACAATAAAGACCGGCTGACCCGCTTTGGCTTCAACTATCTCAAAAGTATCTGCGAATACAACAGAACGGAGATCATCATCATCTCTTCCGAAGAAAATAACAGAACAATGGAAGAGGAATTGGCCCAGGATATTGTTTCAATTATCCATTCTTTTTCCGGTCAACTGTATGGAATGAGAAGAACGGTAAGAAAAATGATTGATGAGGAATTGTCGGAGAATAGAAAGTAGGAAGAGAATGCGGAGAATGAATCCGAAAAGCAGACCGAAACAGGAAAAGAGCATCACACGGATAGAAAAGCACCTGTTTCGAGTGAGTGATCCTGAATATAAAGAGCTTGATGAACTGACATTCAAAAGCAAGAACCTCTATAAATGCGACTCTCTATTCTATGAGGCAGTTCTTTTTTAAGAATCACTATTTTCCATCCTACGCTTCAGTCAATAAAGAGTTTACACATTCCAATCAGCCGGATGACCGGGCACTGCCTGCCAAAGTTGCAAAACATACCCAAATGCAGGCAGACGAAGCATGGCGATCTTTTTTCAGTCTGAATAAGAAATACAAAGAGGGGAAGCTGGAAAACAAGCCGTCTGTTCCCAGATCTTCATCCGAAAAAAGGACGAAATGTGGTCCACTATGAATTAATGGCGATCAGCAAACGATCTTTACAGAAGGGGCTCATCCATCTTTTTAGGACAGACCTTTATATTCCTACAAAGATTGACCCTTCCAAAGTCCAATTCGTTCGAATTGTTCCAAAAAACGGAGTAATCGTGGTGAAAGTCGGATACAGGGAAACTCTTCCGGATTTAAAGCAGGACTGCCGCCGGATTGCTGCACTGGATTTAGGCGTCAATAACCTGGCTGTCTGCTCTTCAAACGTGATGGATCCTCTTGTGATCGATGGAAAGTATTTAAAATCCGTGAACCAAAGATCGAATAAGGCACTCGCGGCTTCAAGATCTTATGAAGAAAAGCAGCATGGAAGAAAAAATTCTCCAAAGATTCAGGCGATATTCTTAAGAAGGAATAACAGGATTTCTGATTACCTGCACAAAGCAAGTCGGTATCTCGTGAATCAATTCGTTTTCAATCAAATCGATACAGTGATCATTGGCCATAACCCTGGCTGGAAACAAGACACAAATATCGGGAAAAGAAACAATCAGAACTTCTGCCAGATTCCATTTAACGTTTTTATTCGTATGCTTGAGTATAAATGCCGGATGGCTGGGATTCAGGTGATCCTTTGTGAAGAGAGCTATACCAGCAAATGCAGTTTTCTGGATGATGAAGAGTGCAGAAAACAGCAAACCTATAAGGGAAAACGAATACACAGAGGATTATATAAGAGTCAGAATGGGAAATTGATCAACGCGGATCAGAACGGCAGTCTGAATATTTTAAAAAAAGCGCTTCTGACTCTTGGACAGTGGAACAGGTTAATGTATCAGCAGTGCCTGGACAGAAATGAGAAGGCCGCATTGATCAGATATAACGTCCCGCGTTCTTAAATTGGAAAGTACCTCGCAATGACCTGGTCCTATCGGGTCGAGTGAGTAAATGCGCTGCAGTGGGTGTGAAGCAAATCGGATCCTTCATGGAGAAGATGCATCTTCAAAGGTAATGTCACATTTTTTGTGATTTTTACCAACTGTTCGTCATTCTGAAACGGTTTCTTCAACGGCGTTTATATACTGTGAATTTTGCTTATTTCAAAAAAAGATTTCTTTCAAGTTTTTCGATAAAGATGAAAGAAGATTTGAAAGAACGATCATGATCAGCGAAGGAAAGACAAAAAAAGCTCGAATAGTCATGGGACAGATTCGAGCATGCAAATAATCCTCTGATTGTTTCTGACAACTGGATTCAGATCATCTTTTAACTGTGAATTTTCACATCATTGCTTTGATGATCGGTTTCCAACGACTTAGACGCTAACGATAACAGCTAAAACTATCGACGATTATTAACCAAACAAAACTTACATTCCAAAATAGCCAGAATAAGCGTTGTAAACTTTGATATCCTTTTCCGGAACATCAGAGTAAGCTTCACTGACTAACTTACGTAAAGCTTCTTCACTGATTTTGCTTTCGCCTTTAAATTGACCATCTCTGATTTTGTGCCATTTTGCAGCTTTTGATAACTCAGCAATTTCCGAAGGATCAACCTGAATATTCTCAGGAAGAGTGATGAGATAAGTAGCCTTAAATCCATTCGGAGCCTGCCAGGCTTTCATCGTAAAATATACGATCACCGCTGCACCTGTGAGTCCTAAAAAAAGATTAAATAACATACAAAATGTCTCCATTATGATCGAACTCAAGAAAACCTTCTTGAAAGGAGGCAGGAGCTGCTGCAATGAAGCGCTGCGCAACGCCTTCGCCAAAGTCAGAGATTTCTTATCTGCAATTTAATTTTAACAAAGAAACATTCAGACATTCCTTCAACATAGCTACGGTCTATCCGATGTAAGAAATAGCTTGCCTACCATTTCGTTTATCGATATGTATTATACATTTAATAAAGACGTTGTTTCTTGTCAGCGCTTATTTATAGAGCCTGTACTGATTTCCTTCTCGTCTAACATTTGACTGCTGTTCAGATTTAATTTTCAACAGTAACCTTTTGAAATTTGCACGGGCTTTTATTCCCGGTTATCCCTGAATACCATCAAAGGCGGAAATCTTCTCTGTGCTCCAGCTTTCCTCTCAGGAAAGTCGGAAACGGAAGATTTCCGCCTTTTG
>NZ_MPJW01000162.1 GCF_001945525.1 Ileibacterium valens | reverse complement strand
TGCAAAAGAAGGATAAAGGGCAAGGTCGAGATAATCATCGACAAAGGAACTGACAGTAGTGAAGACAGAATCCATCTCAATATGAGGGAAGAGAGAATGGAGCAGTGGCAAACGGCCCTGAATCGAGTTATAGTGTGTTTGGTAATTTTGTTTATTGATCATGAACATATTTTACCAAAAGAGGCACCTCATCCATTACGGATCAGGTGCCTCTTTTTATTTTTGGACTGTCAGAAATTTAACAGCCCCTTTCTTTTCGCATCCTGATCTTGCATGATCTCTTTTCAAAACAAGTCAGATCATCCCTGGTTCAAGCAGGTTAAACAAAAAGTCTGCTGGCGTGACTATGAATTGATTATTCATACAGGTTTCGCAGACTTTTTCTATTTCTGATTCAATTTGTTGCTTTTGCTTTATTTCTGATGGAAGGTCCAGTTTTATCCCTCTGGTGAGAATTAATCATTTGCGATCTCTGTTAAGGAAAGTTCATGAGAATCCCACAGATGATTCTTCATGAAATAATGTCCGGGACTGGCCTGTTCAAGCGTCAGATCAATCCACTTTGGCTGGCCATCAATCCAGATTCTGTTCCAGCAATGGTAATCATCGCCAAGATAACCGGTAATAAAATCACTCGGAATTCCGTTGTATTCTGCAAGCTGATCAAAAAGCATCGCATAGGTCATTGAATTTCCCTTCAGGACCTGCACTGCAAGCGAAGGATAAATGTCTTCATTCGTATACTGAAGACGTCGTAAAATCAGATCTTTCAGTTTTGTTGCCTTTGTGGTTGGCGAATCGGATTTTTCAATACCTGCCCGGCCTGAAATATTATTTAAACGATACTCTGAAAGATTTCGATACTTTGCCCTTGCACGAACCTGAGCCGGATTAACACTGACTAAAAATGTATCATCCGGATTGGCATACCCATCCGTAATATCCATATATTCCCAGCCCATCGCATCGCAGACCGCAAAATCCACATGGTGAATCGCATTCCAGTCCTCTTCACTGAGTGATTCTTCAACCACGAGCGCCTGATCCTGATTATTCGAATTTAAAACATCCACAATTCGAACGGCAAGATCTTTTTGGGCGGTATCGTTTACATGACTGAATACCTGCTTTGGCATTTCGTCTTTTGGTTCGACGCGAACCGTAAAATCGCGCATAATTTCATTTCCGGCTTCATCCTTTGCCTTTGCCATGCAGGGATACGTTCCTGGAGTCTGAATATCCACCTGATCATCTTCAATCGTAATCGTCACTTTCCCGGCATCGGTTGCGCTGAAATGATAACTTGGCTTCTTCCCCTGCTCTGTGATGACTTCATCTTCAAAATAATCCCATTCAGGAAAAGTCGTATCCTTAACCTTAATCGTGACATCAACTTCCCTGCCGTCTTCATCCTTCACTTTTGTTTTGAATTCACCAAGCCCTTCAATCACATCTTCAATCTTGCCAGCCTTGCCGATAAAATCTTCAGCAGCCGGTTCTTCTCCAAGCTCGTATGTTTTTTCTGTTGTCAGCGGCGCAGCAGCATTGCATCCGCCTAAAAACAGACTGGCACAAAGAATAAGCTTTTTATTTTTCGAGATATTTCTCTTTTTTGCAGACTTCACAGTTTCCCTTCTTTCCATTTCCTTTTTCTCTTTTTTGCCTGAACTTTTTTACTCTGATCAGTTTTCGATTTTCAGTTGATCGGATTTTTAAAGTATTTGGATCAATTATTGTGCTGTAACTAAAAAATCATACTTGAATCCATTTTACTTTTCAACGCAGCTTAAGAAATGAAAGAAATCAGATGACTTCCTGATCTTTTATGAACTTTTTTTATACAGATTACAGATATCGCTAATTTTGACCGTAAAAAAAGGATCTGCCTGATATCAGACTCTCAGGCATATCCTTACGATATCCTATACGGAGGATTCAAAACCTCGTTTAACAGATTGAGCTAAATCAGATCGTTGACAATCTCATTACGCAGCGTTGCAAGTTCCTCATCTTTTTGTTCTTCCTTGATCTTCTCATCAATGACTGCTTCTGGATTCCATTCACGAGGATCATCGGCTTCTTCAAGATGTTTCAAATGATGACGATTGGCTTCATCGGTCCCCTGATCGAGATCGTTTGCAGCCTCAACTGCTGCATTAACCTCATCAAACAATAATTCCATATCTTTTTCAGGTTTGAATGGCTTTCCATTTACACCATTGACAACGGCATTATCAGCCTGTTCAAGAATTCGAGCCTGGTCAAGAACCTGATCTGCTTCTTTCTGAAATTCTCGTTCCACATCGACAATCGGATTTGCAGCTTCTACAAATACTTCAGCTTCCTGGGCCAGTCTGCGTGCTTCGATTTTCTTTCGTATTCTTTTATTTGGCATTCAAAGATCATCCTTTCCTGGTTGATTGAATCGCTGATCACTTCAGAGATGGTTTATCCTGAGTCAGGATTTTCGCTTTTTCCATCTCCTTTTGTTTTTTCGTATAAAGATCCAGCTTTTTCTTTTTGCATGAGGGGACAAATGGGCATTCATCACATTTGGGATTTCTGGCTGTGCAGAAATAACGTCCAAAGAAGATCAGATCATGGTGGGCCTTATTCCAGCGATTCCGATCAATTTTGCGTCGGAGCTTTTCTTCCACCTTTTCTACTGAATCTTCCGGCTTAGCCAGGCCAAGACGTTTAGACACCCGATTCACATGCGTATCGACTGCAAGCGAAGGAATATCGAATGCGACCGATCGAACCACATTCGCGGTCTTTCGTCCAACTCCAGCCAGCGATTGTAAATCCTTGAAGGTCATTGGAACCTGCCCATCAAACTTTTCTTCTAAATCCTGCGAAAGCGCAATAATATTTTTCGCTTTCGATCGAAACAGTCCCAGTGTTTTCAGCGTCTGTTCGACTTCCCTGAGATCCGCTTTGGCAAGTGTTGAAGAATCCGGCCAGCGTTCGAACAAAGCCGGGGTGACTTTATTGACGGAAGCATCCGTCGTCTGTGCGGAGAGTACGACTGCGATCAACAGCTGGAAGGGGGTTTCATGATTCAATTCGCAATGCGCATCAGGAAAAATCTCTTCGATCGCATCGATCATTTCATTTGCGTTCATCGTCTTCCCTTTTCAATATCCTCGATGGTGAGATTTCTGTTTTTCCAGCTGATCAGAATATTTTCAACATATTCGATGGATCTCTTTTCATAGGCACTGGCCTCATCGAGCGCTCTGAGAACCATTCTTTCCCCAAAGATACTGGTCAGCTGTAAAATCTTATCCATCTGTGATCCAGAGAGTGTTTTCTTAAACTCCTGTTCAAATTCCTGAATGACCGGTTGTTTTAAGAACGCCGTTTCATTCGTTGGTATTTCGATCAGACCATCCAGCCGGAAACGGACCTGATTGTTAAAGGTGTCTACAATCAGGTAGCCTTTATCCGATAAGGAAGCAATCAGATCATCCACTTCCATATCGTCGAGATGGCAGTATTTCATTAAGGTTTCGACGCCGATCGGAATCTGATGATCATTCAGATAGCTAATCACTAAAAGAAGCAGAGCTTCATTGCTTGTGACTTTCAACTCCTGAAGATGGTCAAAAATCCAATATGTCCGATTGATATACGGCGAATTCCATTCCTGTCTTTCGAGCATCGCATCCTACCTCTCATACACTTTTTCAAACGTGTCATAATCAAGCATCAACAGCCGATCCCTGCTTTTTATCTCATAGACCGGCGAGGTGTATCCAAAAGCCAGTTCTACACTTTCCGCTTCCATCTGATAGGTATCCAGTGCCATCTGTCTGGCTTTATTATAGTCCAGCGTATCCATCGATCTTTCAGTGATGACTTGACCAGTCTGATCAAACCAGTAGAGAGTATCGGTGGTATATCCCTGATAGGTGATATATTCAAAAATATTTTCTTCAATCCCCTGTATTCCCTGGACATTCTCTTCAATCACCCGGATGGTCTGAGCCTGTTTTTCTTCATGAAGGCGGCTAGGACCACTGATCAGTAAAGCCCACATGACTGAAAAGACCAGGATAAAAAAGGCGAGCAAAGCCGCTGTGAGCGGCCAGCCGTACACTTTCTTTTTCTTCTTTTTTCTGTGCGTTTTTTTGCGTTTCAATAGAAAGTTCTGCATGAGTCGATTATACCATTGGCAATCCATCTCCAAGATTTCAAATCGATATGAAAACCCTGTTTAAGTCCGCAAGAAACGAATCTTTGTCATGGACTCCAATGCGCTGCAAAAGAAAACAGGATATCTTCCAGAAGAAAATATCCTGCAGGCGTTTATAATTTTATTCAGCTTCAGAAAAACTCATTTTCAAAACTTATTTTCAATACTTCTTTAGGTGCCGCTTTCTTATTCGTAATCTTCTGGAATCGCTCCATATTCTTTTAATACCAGTTCAATATCTGTGCCTTTAACTTTTTTGAATAATTCATAAAGTGCAATTTTTTCAACTGGATTAAGCTGCGCTTCTGTTAATGGTTTGCCATCCCGCATATGAACGGCTGCCTTAAGCATATCTCGCACATCGTAAACGGATCCCCAGACTTCCGGCACCGCTCTTTCAATATCGAGCAGGTCATAGACTGCTTCCATGCCAGTGCGCATCGAATATTCCGTCGTAAAGATGGTATCGCGTGGCGTTTCTGCAAACTGACCGATGAAGGCGAAGTTCTTTGATCCTTCAGGACGAACCAGAGGACGGTCTGTTTTCTTTCTTGGCATAAAGAAGGCCGTTACAAATGGCATCATGCAGGGAACGGTATTGCAATGATTTGCCGCCAGATCATGAATCTGATCTTCCGGAACACCTAAGTGGTACAGCCATTCTTCACAGATTTCTTCACCTGTACAATCACGCATGGCTTTCTTGACATAGTCGCCTTCGCGATCGGTAAACAGTCCATAAACCCATACCAGAGCATGATGGTCAGGCTGATCTCTGAACTGAGGCTGCCGGTTGATGGTCCATGACAACAGCCAGCTTGAATCTTTTGCGGTCACGATTCCGCCAGTCACTACATGGCCTGTCAGTACATTTCGATTGGTAATAGCCTGGATGTATGGAAAGACTTCTTCATCGAGGGTTTCAACAGTTGCCGATTCCCAGTTGGTCTTTTCAGGATCAGAGCAGAATACTTCCGGATGTCCAAAATCATCGGACTGTTTTGCGATCTTTTTCCAGGTGCTCCAGCCGCCATCATCACTTAGATCAGTATTGAGTTTTGCAGGTTCGTTCTGAGAACCAAACGATGAATTTTCAACGAGTCCGCCGATCGTCATAAACAGCAGATCGTCTTCATCGAGATTAATGATTTCTGATTTTCCATCCTTGCTGACGGTGATGCTCTGAGCCAGCTTTTCATCTTCACGGATCACAAACTGAACATCGTCCATTTTGGTTCCATAATGAAACTGGACACCTTTGCTTTCAAGGTATTTTACCATCGGCAGAATCATGGATTCATACTGGTTATATCGGGTAAAGCGAAGGGCGCTCAGATCTGGCAGACCATCAATATGATGAACAAAGCGCTGCATGTAGCGTTTCATTTCAAGGGCTGAATGCCAGTTTTCAAAGGCGAACATCGTTCTCCAGTAAAGCCAGAAATTTGAATTGAGAACATCGTCATCAAAAACATCTTCAATACTCAGATCTTCAAGATCTTTTTCCGGAGTCAGATACAGTTTGAGAATCTGCTCCTGTGCTTTCTGATCCACCGCAAACTTTTTATCGGTATGGGCGTCCTGTCCTCTGTTTTCAGTTACACGGCACAGGGAATAGTTTGGATCATCCTTGTTGAGCCAGTAATATTCATCAAGAACTGAATAGTCTGCATTCTCAATGGATGGAATATCGCGCAGGATATCCCACATGACTTCAAAATGGTTATCCATTTCACGTCCGCCGCGCATGGTATAACCAAGCATCTGATACTGATAGCCATCCATGGCTCCGCCGGGTATCGGATCCTTTTCATAAATATGAATGTTTTCGCCTGGCATTTTCGCATCACGAACCAGACAGATAGCGGCCGTCAGTCCAGCCAGTCCGCTGCCCATAATATAAGCGTGTTTGTGCTCAATTCCCTCAGGTTTTCTGGGATGAGCAAACGCTTCATAGTTTCCGCTTCCATAATGGAACATTGTAATCACCTCAGTTTCAGTATATCGGTTAAGAACAGACAAACCCAGTATCAGACCTTATACAAATCGCATCAACTGTATAACTTATCCTCATTCCATACTTACGCAGGATTCGAAAAAATACTCCTGATAGGCAATAAAAAGCGAAAAGAATCAAGAGACAAGACGGCTCACTGATCCATTTCGCTTTCCGATAAAACATTTCATTTATAATGCCTGTCTTCACTTTTTTAACTGGACTGAAGATTGACAAATTCTGCGTTTCCAAAAGGTTCATGAAACGATCTCATGCTTGTACTGCTCAGATCTTTGGCACAGCTGATTTCATAATACCGATCACCATCGGTCACACGGACTGTATCCTGATCCCTGAACAAATCGGTTATATCCCATTCACCCAGGCGGGTCTTCAACCAGATAGTATCGTCATCTTTGATATGCACGTCTTCGTTAAGCGTACTGTCGGCGACATCCTGCGCATCCAATGCATGCTCGTTTCCAAAATCATCAATCCAGACTCCGCCTCCACTGACAAATGGCTCATCTTCTCCTTCTTTATAGAAGTCATATCCTCCATCCTCATTAGAGACAGCTTCAATCTCTTCTAATGACCCATTGAGCCAATATGTAACCTGAGTTCTGATTCCTCCTAAATCCGCCGCATAGGCTGCTGATGATCCAGACAAAATCAACAAAGCTGCACTTAAAGCGGCGGCGTGTTTTTTCATCCAATTCATTCTTGTGTTCCTTTCCACATTCACCTCGATCTTTTGCGGAATATGAATCTGCGAAAAGACCTGGCGATATTTTTTTCTTTCATCTTCAATTGACATGTTCATCCTCCTGCTCTAAAACATTGCGAAGTTTATCTCTGGCCCGGGACAATCGCTTTTTAACATTGCTTTGCGTAATGGACAGCAGCTGACTGATTTCCTGAATCGTGAATTCTTCATAATAAAACAGCTGGATGACAATCCGATATTTTTCAGGCAGTGAACAGACTTCCTGAAACAAGGACTGATCCTGTATTCTTTCAAATTCAATCGATGCCATCGTTTCTTCAAGCGATACCTTATTGCGTCTCCAGAAGGATCGGCGTATGTCCTTCGAAGCATTAATTACTGTTTTAAACAACCATTTTCGGATATGTTCTTCATCTTCAAATTCCTGGTTGAGATAGTGGTACCTGATCATGGTTGTCTGCACCGCATCCTGAGCATCTGCCGGATTTTGCAGGACTGAAAATGCGGCCTGATATAAATTGTCCTGATACTTTGGAATGAGGTACTCAACTGATAATTTCATATTTTTATTTTTCATTGTTGAAGGTCCTTCACCTATACAACGATTGAAAACCTGAAAAGGTGACAGGCTGCTTTGATTTTTCATTATTTATATTTTCTCTGACTTCTGTCCGATTGATCAGGATTTTTTTACAGGTATTCTGTACATTGATCCTGTAGCAATAAAAAGCATAATGTGAAGAACCACAAAAATCAGAAAAGACATAATCGCAGAAACATAAATGGAAAAAACCGAAAAAACTTTAGGGAGGAAGGAAGAGAAAATATCATGGCAAAAGAAAACCAGAAACTGGAAAATGACAGACCGAACAATCCTGAAACTTCTGCTCTGGAATTGTTTGGAACTTTAGGACCGGCCTGTGCAGATATTCAGATCCTTGAGAAGATGATTCAGAATGGAATGAATGGGATTCGACTGAATCTTTCTCATGGTCCTTTAGCTGCTCATGAAGACTGGATCGACAAGCTGCATCAGGCAATGGAAAATACCGGAAAAGAAATTCTCTTTTTGATGGATCTGAAGGGACGGGAACTGAGAATCAAGGAGCTAAAACCGTTCGAACTTGAAAAGGGTCAGCTGATTCTTTTTGGAAAAGACATTCCTGTTGAGACCGATCTGTTAGTCCTGCCGCAGACTGGCGATAAAATTCTGATCGATGATGGAAAAATTGAACTGATCGTATTAAAAATCCTTGAGGATGGAAACAGACTTTGTGAAGTTCTGCGCCCAGCCGTTTTAAAAGCCAATAAAAGCGTCAAAATCACCGGAAAAATTTCTCCTTTTTCCCCTCTTTGCCCGGAGGATCTGACTAACCTCGATCAGGCCAGAAAATACCGCGTGAACGCCATCATGGTTCCGTTTGTACAGAGCCGGCGCGATCTAGAGCAGGTTCATCATATTCTTGAAGAGAAGAGTCTGGATCTTAAAATCTATGCCAAGATCGAAAACCAGACGGGAATTGATCATCTTGAAAGCTTTATGGATCTGGCAGATGTCATTGTCATCGCCAGAGGTGACCTGGGTAATGACGTTGGATTCTATGATCTTCCAGCCGTTCAGGCCAGGATTGAAAAGATATGTCATCAGCATCAGAAGGACTATATGGTTGTCACTCAGATGCTGACCAGTATGATTGATTCTCCAATCTGTACCCGCGCTGAAGCCAATGATGTTTTTTATGCAATTAAAAATGGAGCTTCCTCCATCATGGTGACCAACGAAACTGCAATCGGTCATTATCCAGAGCTGGTCATTGATACGATGAAAAAAATTTCTGATTCCGCAATAAGATACAAAGCCGAAAATCAATCTGATAACAATTAAAGCTCACAGGAGTTTGCTGAATTTCTGTATAAACGTCTCTGAATATTTGCATTTCCGTGAGATTTTGTTAATACCGGACTCTGAGAACCAACGGAATGGAGTTTTGAGGACCAATGATCTGAGACTTTGAGTCACAGAAATTTAGTTTTAGATTTCGGAAAAATGAAATTTCATTTTCCCAAAAGTTAAGTTTTGAGTTCTTTCGATTTAAAAAAATTTACCCAGCGAAAGCTGAGTTTTTTGAATCCAGGTTGTATCCAGTTGCATAAATTTCCATTCAATCAGTTCCGCCGGCCAGTCAACTTCCCTCGCGGTCGCTCCCAAGATTATGGCCGTACAGTGATTTTGAACTGGCAACAAATCTTGCAGGAGCAAAGCGACGAGGACAGCTGTGGCCAGTTCAAAATTATTGTGCAATGATCTGAAGCGAGTGATAGAGAAGAAGTTTGACCTTGAACTTCCTGAGCAAAGCGAGCAGCCTTTTCGCAGCGAAGCTGCGCTGCTTTTTCAGCTTTAGCTGGTACTTTTATAGAGCCCTTTTAATTTAAATCGCTGACCATGGTGATGGTCATGGCCTCAGGAAAGATCACCCTGGATAGGTGACATCGGCGTGAATTACCTTTATCGCGCCTGTTTCGGCCAGATATTCACATTGATGAAAATCGCGGTTCAAAACAACGGGCAAAAACCCCTTTTCTTTTAAAGATAAAGCCAGCATTTTTGCTTTCGAGCGGCCCCCGACAATAAGAACCGGCTTTTTCATACCCGCGTTCTCCATTTTTCGGTTTCCGTCTGTCTGGATGAGAGAGCTTTACTGCTGATCTGGGTCATCAGAGTGCTTTTTTCCAGGCAGATCTCGTCAGGACAGATCACTTCAATGGTCGTATTGTAGAAGGCCATCTGATGCGAACTGTTGTTTAACCGCACCAGGATTCTCTTACCCGGAAAACAGAGTAAATCATCAGGGCGCAAAGCGTATTTGTGCAGTCATCCTTAGTGAGCACATACACTTCGCTTGCCTGGTCAATTTTTGCTTCCTGTAAATCTTCAAGGTCGACGGCCACCGCACGCTGCTTGAGCCCACAAAAGGAATAAGGAAGCTTGCAAAAGTCACTTTCGTCATGATCGAGGACTGTTACGGGATAGCCCTGCTGGCAAAATCTGTCTGCAAGCATTGCTCAAAGCGGCTGCAGCCGATAACAATGATGTTTTTCATCTTTTTCTTTCAAAAAATATTCACTATTTCTTCCCTACTGAAAGCTGGTACGAGCCGGTAAATTTTTGTCGCGGCATTTCATGACAGACATAGCCAATCCCATCCTTGTCGTAACAAATGATGCAATGACCTGTGTCTGTCTGTTCCAGGCAGTCCTGATCTTCAAATACGCCCTGTCCTGGATGATAAAGCTGACTGAAATGGTGAAGATTTTCCTGAGAGGGTCGGTGAGAAGGATCAAGAGCAGCAGCGGCTCTGAAGTGGCTGAGAGCTTTGCTGTGATTTCCTTCTTCTTCAAGAAGAAGTCCCATCAGATTGTGCGGCTGGGCAGAGTCGGGATATTCTGCCATCAAATGAATGATCAGCTCTCTGCATTGAACAAAATCCTGCCTGCCAAGCATCTCGCGAATCTGGCAGGTCATTTCATGAATTGGATCAATCGTCTGGGATTGAAAAGAAACTGGAAGTAAAGCCTGCACCTTGCTTCTTTTTTTGGCGTAAAAACTATTTATGATATGCAGCATATGTGTACCTCATTTCTTGATGTGTATAGATCATAGATTTTTCGTTGCAAGAATGGTGTGAGGATGGAAATCCCGGTGTGAGGATTGTGCGAGGATGCAGACGGGATGGATCTTTGCGTTCTGAAGTGGAGAATATCCTTCTGGTTAAATTAAAAAAATAGTATTATTGATGATAAAAATAAAGTATAAGTTAAATAATCTTGAAAAGATAAACAAGGGAACTCAGAAAGAGATTTATCGATGCCGCTGATTTGAGGATTCTGTTTTCGGCTTTCTGATTTTGAATTACAGCGGTTTGCTGCTTCTGGTCCAGAAGACGGGCTTTTTGTATTTCTGCGGGCACTGGCAATAGAAGGGGAACAATTTTTTCAAATCATCTGTCATAATGTTTTCAGCAAAGAAAGCAAAAGGAAAAAAGCCAGTACCATCAGGCAGCTGATACCTGGCTGGATAAGGGAAAAGGGTTCTATGATAAATATGAATCAAAAAAATATGCGAGATCGCCATTTGAAAAAAGCTGTGAGCTGCCTGTTGATGATGATGGGATGTTTGCTGGTTTCTACCTTGGCCGGTCTTGTATTTTTTAGAATGGGTTTATCGGATTCAACGATCATTCTTATATATATATTAGGAGTTGTGGTATGTACAAAAATGACAGATGGGGCAGTCTATGGGCTCATCGCCTCATTTTCTGCTGTTTTACTGTTTAATTACTTTTTTACAGTGCCTTATTACTCTCTCCAGGTCGATGATTCCAATTATCCGATTACATTTTTTATCATGGGAATCACGTCTTTAATCACCAGTACGATTACTTCCAGTGAGAAAAAAAGTGCCCTTCATGCAAGATATGAAGCAGACCAGGCCAATGCCTTTTATGAACTGACAAGCAGCCTGCGGGATACAGTATCTATGGAAGAAGCTGAAAAAGCGATTGTCCGCTCTTTTTCGAAGACCTTTCATGTTGAAGCCGCATTTTTGCCCAGGCGCAGCCAGACTGATTCCTGTGTGAATCTGCAAGGGGCAGAATATTATGCCTGGCCAATTTTGGGAAAAGAGGAGCCTTATGGCATTCTGTATATACCAGCGGCGAATGCCGAAGCATTTGACAAGACTCAATTGCTTCTGGTTGACTCCATGTGTGAATGCGCTGCTCTTGGGCTTGAAAAAACAGAAAGCCTTGTCCGGCAGATTCAAATCCAGGAACAGATGGTCCAGGAGCATTACCGCTCCGATCTTCTGCGATCGATTTCCCATGATCTGCGCACCCCGCTTTCGGGAATTATGGGAATTTGCGAGCTGCTGCTTAATACAAATCTTCCGGCAACACGGCGTAATGAGCTGGTTGCAGGGATCCTGCAGGAAACGGGCTGGCTTTATTCGCTGGTTGAAAATATCCTAAACCTGACAAGAATGGAAGAAGGACAGCTTCGTTTAAACCGACAGCCAGAATGTGCCGAAGAGCTGGCCGAAGCTGCAATTCGGACAACAGAAAACCGGCATCCGGGTCGACCCATACAGTTTTCGATTCCCGAGGAGCTCATCCTGATCGATGTGGATGGCAAGCTGGTCGTTCAGCTTCTGGTCAATCTTCTGGAAAATGCAATTCGTCATACCCGGAATGAGGGAGCGATCGAAATGCAGCTTTTTCTTTCTTCTGATCAGACGGAAGCGGTGTTTGCCATTCAGGATGAAGGAGACGGTATTCTGTCTGAAGACCTTCCTCATCTTTTTGAACCCTTTTATACAGGAAAGAAAAGCAGCCAGGATAAGGCCAGAGGAGTCGGTCTGGGGCTTGCGATCTGCCAGTCGATTGTCCAGGCCCATGGCGGCAGGATCCGGGCGGAAAACCGTCTGGATTTTCATGGTGCCCGTTTTGAGGTCACCCTTCCATTGAATGAAAGCCCAAGTGAAAAAACAGAAAGCTGAATCCAGCACAGGATTTGGATTAGAATGATGAAAACCCGTGACGTTCTATGGAAAGACAGCGACAGGAGAAGAAAAAGTGATATGAAACAGCCATGCATTCTTGTCGTCGAAGATGACAGACAAATTCGAACTTTTCTCCAATTTGTCCTAGAAAAAGAAAATTATATCTGCCTTCAGGCAGGATTGGGGAAGTCTGCCTTGGAAATCCTGTCGAAGGAATCGCCTGATGTTATTCTTCTTGATCTGGGGCTGCCAGATGTGGATGGAATGATCCTGATTCAGAAAATCCGTGAGGATTCAGACATTCCGATTCTCGTGATTTCAGCCAGAGACCAGGATGAGGAAAAAGCCGCTGCACTCGATCTTGGAGCAGATGATTATCTTACTAAGCCATTTTCGGCTACAGAACTTCTTGCCCGCATTCGAACGGCAATCCGGCACAGCCATCCGCGTCAGAATCACAGTCCGGCTTTTAAAGTCGGGAATCTTGAACTGAATACGGACTTGCATAAAGTCTTTTTAAATGAAAACGAAATTCATCTGACACCCCTTGAATTCAAGCTGCTGGAAACATTTTTCCTGAATCCAGGCAAAGTTTTGACCGCACAGATGATTATTCAAAACGTTTATGGGATTCAATATGCTCAGGATACAAGAGCGCTGCGCACTTTAATGGCAGGGCTACGAAGAAAAATCGAGCCGGATCCAGGCCATCCCATTTATATTCTGACCGAAATCGGTATAGGGTATCGCCTGGTTGATGGTGAATTGAATGAATAGAAGCTCAGCATTCGAACTGTCTTTGAACAGTTACCGATGCTGAGCTTTTTCAGACTGATCTGGATATACGCTGGAAAAAAGGCTGATCCTTCAAATGGATGGCAACGAGTGCGCAATAGCCACTGAGCTGAGAGAATCAGAGCTTGCATTCCTTGTCATAATTAATTCTTCGGCTTATTCCTTCAAGAATCATAGTTCCCGCTTCTAAGATCATATAATCGTTTAACATTTAGACTGCTCGCATTTATCTGATATTTTCTGCTGTTCACATTAGAAAATACCAGATAATGTTTTTTCCCCTTTCGTCCGAGAGGCAACGACGAACTCCGGTCTGCCAGATCAGAAGATCCGGAACCGGGGGTATAGTTCTCCAGGGGCTTAAATTCCCGCACGGCCTGCGGTACATATCAAATCCATTGCTCTGTCTTCTATGGATGGATTTGGTTTTTTTCTTTTACAGACTCATTTTGATCTTTGCGAGCTTTTCCTTTCTTTGTTGATTTGATCTGCTCTGAAGATATTCGAAAGATTGGGTTTTTCTTCCTGTCTTCAGACACTGCATCTTGGCGTCA
>NZ_MPJW01000287.1 GCF_001945525.1 Ileibacterium valens | reverse complement strand
ATAAAGGAAATATACGGTTTATCAGTAATTTTAAATCCATGATGAACAACGGAAAAAACCGTAATACTGCGATCGCCGCTTGTGCTCGAGAAATGGCTTGCTTTATCTGGGGAATGGCTACGAATCACATTGAGAATCGTTCTCACTGTGATCCACTCACTGGTGAAATCCTTAGCCAAAACATCACAATAGAAAATAAATGTTCAAATCAAATCAACGGAACAACCAAGTTTTAACAGAATTTGCAGCACTCTAAGTCTTTTTATCTGAAATTAACGAACAATTGACAATAAAGTTCAGAGAAATGAATGTCATTCATAAGTCCTGGAAGTAAGAGGTTTGACTATCCACGTTTATTCTATGTTAATCCGCGTTTTTAGATGGTGGGGTCTCAGCGAAACCATTAACCTGTGAAAATCCACGTATATCAGATGGGTTTAAATAGCTGATGAATCCATTCCAGGATTTATGCATGACATTCACTAATCCCTTTATGTAGTTAAAAAACAAATTTGTTAGCCCTCAGTGCGCCCTTGACAAGGGGGGCTTTCATATCAGAATAGCTGCCTTTCGTTTTATTGGTACCTATTCCTGGTTTTTCAACATCTTATTGATTATGAAATTGTACGAAAAGCAGGTATCAATTTCTGAAATTGTTCAAAAAGGTGCACTGAAAAAAGCGGCAAACGGTATTATCGCTTTAAGATTATGAATTATCCTCTGTAAGTCAATCTGTTTCCATGTCGATGTTTTGGCTGTGGAACTTTTTACTCGCTTGAAATGCCTGTTCTTTCGTATTGGCAGGATTTCATTCTGAATGGTCTGGATCACCTCCTTCTGGGTCGCTTTCCTTTCGAGGAATTGTAAAACAATGAATGCCAGTGCTTTTCGGTTGGTCTGGTATTTATACTTACCACCAGGCTGTCTTGGACTTGCACATTTGGCAATGGCACTGATCAGGTTAAAAACCATGACCGCTGCATCGATTTCCTGCTCGATCAGATTCTGAGAGCGAGAATGAACCTTCTCGGCATTCAGGACAGTTTTTAAGTCTCTAAAGGAGACTTCAATTTCCCAACGAAGATGATAAAGTTCTTTGATGTCTTCAGTGCTGAATTCATCTTCACTCAGATTCATCAGCAGGTATTCGATCGTTTTAACCACTTCTCCTGTTTCTTCATTCTGACTTTCGATTTCAACAATGATGATTCGATAGGAGAATTCCAGTTCCGGACGGTCTGGCGTACTCAGGCTCACTGATCCTTTGGGAACCTATTTATATTCGCCCGTATATAAGGAAGATACAGAGGTCACTTGTTTAGTGAAACCCAGAGCAGCCTCTTTGATGAGTGAATGATCAAATTTCTGTCTGGATTGACAGAACGCAGAGGCCGAAAATTCAATATGATGATTTTTACAATAAGTCTGTGTCTGCTGCCGGATCGAAGCAGAAGACACAGAAGCGATCAGACGAACATTCAAAGAAAGTCCAATTTTTCGACCGCGTATAAAGGATTTGCCTTGAATAAGAGAACGATCAGGATCTTCACCGATCTGATCGATCGTACGATTAAATAAATCTCTGTAATCTTTAGGGGATTTTTGGGAATTCGAACGGGTCATAAATACCATCTCCGAAATCCTTCGGATTATGTCATTAGGCCCGTTAGACGTTTGTCAAGTATCAAAATTGGATAATTTATAAACTTGTTATTTCATCAAATATATTCGCTAAAAAAAGCAAAAATAAAAAATCGATTCTTCCAATCGAGACTGAAAGAATCGAAATCTTAACTTAATGACATTGGTGTTTATTGATGTTTGATCACATCGGACGGATGCCAAAAACGTTTTTTAGCCGCTCCTGCAAAGTAGTCTGTCTTTCATAACGCGAAATGGTCCTGCAGCCGCGAATAAATGCTGTCTTATTGCCTACAATGGTCAGTTTTTTCTTTGCCCGGCTGATTGCCGTGTAGATCAGCTTTTTTGTCAACATGAACTGATGACTTGGATCGACGATGACACAGACTTCCTGATATTCAGAACCCTGAGATTTATGAACCGATATAGCCCAGGCATGCCTTAAGTTGGTATGGATTTCCGAAAGTCCTTCATAAGTAACCGGTCCTTCATCAAAGTCAACAACGATTGTATTGGCTGCAGAATCTATTTCGCTGATAACTCCAATGTCCCCATTCCACACATTAAAATCCGGTAGATTTTTTAACTGAATGACGCGGTCGCCTTCAATAAACATCGTTTTGTCTCGAAAATTGATGTAGGGTTTGTTTGCGTCAAATGGATTGAGCAGATCCTGGAGCGTTTTATTGATGTTATTGATCCCTGCCCCTCGGTTATACTGCGGCGCTAAAACCTGATAACTTTCCGGCGTTTCACAATCTGAGGTAATCGATCGAACTTCAGAAATAATCTGATGGCCATCGGCCTCTACAAAAGTGACTCCATCCTTGAATTCTGGATCTTCATTTTCCCGGATCCGTTTTGCTAGTTCAGCTATTCCTCCTCCTTCAGAAGAGCGGTAAAGCTTAGTTAAAGAAACCAGTGGAATGGTCTTTGATTCAATCAGATCCGTCAGGATCTTTCCTTCCCCCACCGATTCGAGCTGATCTTCATCCCCAATCAGAAGGATTCTGGTTTCAGGTGGAATGGCACGCATTAAACCGGCGAAAACAAAAGTATCCACCATTGAAAACTCATCGACAATGATAAAGTCAAATTCAAGCTCTTCAGCATCTTCCTTGAGAATATCGAAAGAGTTATTTTCCTTATTCCATTTCAAAAGGGAGTGAATCGTTCTGGATGGCCGATCCGAGAGTTCGCTTAAACGCTTACTGGCTTTACCGGTTGGAGCACATAACTGTACCCGTGAATCCGGATAGAACTTTTTGATCAGATTCAGGATTCCTTTTACGGTGGTTGATTTTCCTGTTCCAGGTCCGCCATTCAGAATCATTATGGGTGATTGAAAGAAGACTCGAATCGCGTCTTTTTGATGCTCGTCATATTGAATATTCAGTTCTTTTTCGACTTCTTTGATAGCCAGATTGACTTCCTCTTCGGGGATTTCATCAATTGGAAACGAATGCTCCCGCAGTTTACGGGCGATCGTCCATTCATATCGATACAGCTTGCCTGGATATAGCCGGTCCTTTTCTGAAACAATGTAATTTTTTACGATAAGATAATTCAGTCCGGCATCGAGTTCATCCTGAGGAATCATTGCATACCCTGAAAAGAGCTGCTCTTTTAAAACATAAGTTGAACCCGTATTAAAAGTCAGGGTTGAAAGCTGTTTATATAAAGCGGCTGAAAGCCTTCTTAGATCATTGTTTGGAAGGTGGATACCATCTGCGAGTTTTAAAGCCGATTCATAGGAAAAAGAAGGAATCTTATACAATGGATCAAAACAGTCTTTTTCAAGCATGGCATGAATATCCACATAACGTCTTAATATCGCTTCTACTTCAGTTTCCTTAAGACCAAATTTCATCAGTTCCATGTAGATTGAAGACATATCTCCAACCTGTTTATAGCCTTCTTTAATCACGTTGACTTTGTCCTGATCTAGATTGCAGCGTTCTTTGAGAATATCCGGATCTTCTCCAATGAGGTCGATTGCTTCATCTCCGAGTTCTTCATAGATGCGAAGAGCGGTTTTAGCACCGATCCCTGGAAAGATTTTTGAAGACAAAAAAGCGACAATCAGATCTTTCTCACTTTTTTTCAATGGCTCGCAATAATCAATCGCAAGCTGAGTTCCATATCTTGGATGGGTTTCCTGATGCCCTTTCAGAAGGTAACTGGTTCCCGTTTTCGCATTGCAAACGAGTCCTTTTCCAATAAAAGAAAGCTTTGAATCAGTTTCCTCAAATTTGCCGATGATAAAAGCAGAGTCCTGAGCCTGAAAGATAATTTTTTTGAGCTGGCATTTACTCAGACCGCTATTTTCTTTATCAGTGTCTTCCTGTTCGCGCTTATATTCTGGTTGATTATCGTCTTGTGGGGATTCATTTATTGAAGACTTGCCGTGATCTGAATTTTTAAGCTCCGGGGATGCATTGGATTGTAAATAGGATTGCTTAATCAAAGAAAGTTCTTTTTCCTGATCCGAAACCTCTTTTGCGATTTTAAGATGAGAAGATTCCGCTTTAGTCATAATCGATCATCCTATTCATCTGATTTTTCTTCCTGCTGCGGCAGAGAATTTGGATTTTGTTCTTTCTGATTGGCTGACTTGTTTAGATTTCCTGAATCTGTCTGGTCTTTTTGTTTTCGGTTTTCTTTCTGATCTTTCAATTGCTTTTTATGTCTGGCTCTGTTTTTCTGATTTTTTCTGGTCTTCTCCATGCGGATTTCTCTTTGCTTTTTTGCCTTTTCATAAGCCTGAATGCCGCATTCATTAATTTTCTTTGTCAGATCCTGGCCATCTCGGTAGATCGTTTCAATGATTCCACCGCCAAGACAGATTTCTCCGTTATAGAAAACGGCTTCCTGACCAGCAGTCACGGAAGAAGATAGCTGCGGATAATGAACCATCGCTTTTGTTGGATTGTCTGGATCGATCGTTACCTGGACTGGAATGTCTTTTTGCCGATAACGAAATTTAACAGTTAAATCAGTAGGAACCTTTTGAATATCATCAATCAGCCAGTTGATCTGATCGACTACGCATGAATCGGAATACAGCCAGTCCTGATGATCTGTGTGGCAGACATACAGGAGATTGGATTCGACGTCTTTTCCACACACAAACCAGGGACCCCGATGAGCGGTGATATTCATTCCCTTTCGCTGGCCTAACGTATAATAAAGAACGCCATCATGCTCGCCAAGAATCTCTCCGGTATCGATATCGACAATCTGACCTTTTTTTGCCGGCAGATAATTGCTTAAAAATTCTCTGAAGTTTCTTTCCCCGATAAAGCAGATTCCGGTTGAGTCTTTTTTGATCTTGACTGAATCCAAAGACAGCCGACTGGCCAGGTCTCTGACTTCAGGTTTTGAAAGATGACCGAGCGGAAACAGAGTTCTTGAGAGCGCATTTTGTGGAATCTGAGCCAAAAAATATGTCTGATCCTTATTTTGATCCATCGCTCTTCTTAAGGAGATATAAACCGATTTTTCCTTTTCAGTCGGCTTGGCTGTTGTCTCTGTTTTATTTTCAGAGTCTGCTTTTGTTTGCGTAATTGTTTGATCGAAGATCAATCTGACTTCCTGAGGACTCTTTTCCTTATAATCATTGGATGCATAATGACCGGTTGCGATCAGATCGAATCCATTTTTTAAGGCGTAATTATAAAACGCATCAAACTTGATGTACTTATTGCAAAGAATATCCGGATTGGGGGTTCTGCCTTTGCCGTATTCCGATAAAAAGACTGTAAAGACCTGATCCCAGTATTCCTTGATGAAATCGACCCGAAGCAAAGGAAGGCCTAGTTTTTCAGCGACTTTTTTTGCATCCTGATAATCATCTTCCTGAGGACAGGTATTGTTGAAAATTTCGGGATTGCCCTTGATATCATTATTGGCAAAGGAATCCCAATTACGCATGAAACAACAAGTCACATCAAACCCCTGTTCTTTTAGCAGGTAGGCTGCAACAGCAGAATCAACTCCTCCACTCAATCCAACAAGTACTTTCATACGTTTGACTCCTTTCTGGCTTACGCCTGTAAAATCCAAACTTCAGTATAACAAGACGACAAAAAAAAGCACAGACCAGAGAAATGAAGCTCTCGCTTCCAGTTTCTGAACTATGCTTGCCTGTCTTCTCTTTATATTCTTCCTTCATATGGATTCCTAGCTCTTCTCATCTTCTTGTTGAGAATCCCCATTACCCTTTTCCTCTTTCGGTACGAACCGGACGATCAGATCAAGTTCAAGACCTTCCGCTAAACGCTTGAGCAGCTTCAGTGATGGATTTCTGGTTCCATGTTCAAGCTTGGAGATATCGCCCTGATCAATACCCGTTCTTCTTGAAAGTTCATTCTGAGTAATGGCGAGTCGATTTCTCTGTTCGCGAATGGCTTTAACGATTTCCTGTTCAATCGAAAGACATGTGTCAACCTTTTTTGAAGGCTGACTGTTTTTATTGCTCGATCGTTCGTTCACCTTCCATCGCACCCCCTGACCAGTGATTGAAGATTTAGCGTCCTTCTGATTGATTTGTTTTCCCAACCTCTATATTAAAGGATCTACCTGTCATATTCTATAACTAAGTTAATATTTATCGTATTCTTTCATTTTTCTTGTTTGTCTTCTTCCATAATCACAAAGGAGCATAAAAGATATTTAAATATCACCTAAAAAGCATTTAAACTCCACAATACATGTTTCGGTTATGAATCTAAGAATGTTCTATCAATTAACGAATGTTTCATACTAAGAATACCACCGCAAATTTAGAATGCAATTGTTTTTCCTGAGTTGTTTTTAATCTTCTTGACAAGAGGAAGCGATTCTTTTATTATTTCGTTATTGCCCGAGTGGTGAAACTGGTAGACGCAGTGGACTCAAAATCCACCGGTAGCGATACCGTGCCGGTTCGAGTCCGGCCTCGGGCACCAATTTGCTCGATTCGCCTTTATATAAAGGCTCAATATGTGATGATGTCCGTGGGAAACACCCGGGACTCAATTGCCTCATATAAAATAAATTTCAAGACGACAAAGCTGAGAAGATGTTATGAATCATCTTTCTGGCCTTGTCGTTTTTTCTTTATTTTTCTTTGGTTTATCGTCTGTGAGAACATGCAAAAAGAGGAAATCCATTTGGCGGTCATCTGGATTTCCTCTTTTCTCATTATTTGTAATTTGCAATTTTAATGTTTATTTACATTTTTATGTTTGCTTTGACTGATCAATAGCCGATAGCCTTAGCTTTGAGTTGCATCGACATTATTGTCGCGGACAAGAACATCATGAGCTCCGCCTTCAGTAATGGATACAGAAGAGACAAGAGTGACTTTGGCTTCTTTCTGAAGCTGCTCAATGCTCATTACTCCACAATTGGACATCGTATGACGGATCTTTGAAAGAGTCAGACCAACATTGTCGGCTAATGCCCCAGCGTAAGGAACATAGGAGTCAACGCCTTCGACAAAGGACATACCGGTTTCTTCTCCGCCGAGGTCATAACGCTGCCAGTTTCTGGCTCTTGCGCTTCCTTCGCCCCAGTACTCTTTCATGTAGTTGCCATTGACGGTAACAACTTTCGATGGTGATTCCTTAAAGCGGGCAAAGTAGCGTCCAAGCATAACAAAGTCTGCACCAAAAGCAAGAGCCAATGTAATGTGATAGTCCTGAACGATTCCGCCATCTGAACAGATTGGAACATAGACTCCAGTATTCTTATAGTATTCATCACGGGCTTTGGCCACTTCAATGGTGGCGGTAGCCTGGCCGCGTCCTATTCCCTTTTGTTCACGGGTAATGCAGATGGAACCTCCGCCAATACCGATCTTGACAAAGTCGGCACCAGCTTCAGCCAGATAACGGAATCCATCACCATCAACGACGTTTCCGGCACCAATTTTTACGGTGTCACCATATTTGTTGCGGATCCATTCAATGGTTTCTTTTTGCCAGACGGAATAGCCTTCAGAAGAGTCAATGACAAAGATATCCGCTCCAGCTTCTACTAGTGCTGGAACACGTTCCTTATAGTCGCGGGAGTTGATTCCTGCACCCACCAGAAAGCGTTTCTTGTCATCAAGCACTTCATATGGATGTTCCTTGTGCTGCTCATAATCCTTACGGAATACAAAAGCGACAAGATGCTGCTCATCATCCACAATTGGCAGCTGGTTGAGCTTATGATCCCAGATGATGTCATTGGCTTCAGATAGCGTGATTCCGTCCTTGCCAACCACCAGGTTTTCAAATGGAGTCATGTAATCAGCCACTTTGGAATTGTCCAGATCCACGCGGGTTTCTCTGAAATCGCGGCTGGTAATAATTCCAAGCAGTTTGCCATCCTTTTGTCCATTATCAGTAACCGCCATGGTTGAATGACCGGTTTTCTGACGCAGTTTGATGACTTCTCTTAAAGTCGCATCGGCTGCAATATTGGCATCGCTGCCGACAAATCCAGCTTTGGTGGATTTGACTTCACGAATCATAGCCGCCTGACTTGCGATTGACTGCGATCCAAAAATAAAGGAAATTCCGCCTTCCTTAGCCAGAGCTACGGCCAGATCCGGCCCGGAAACAGCCTGCATGACTGCAGAAGTTAATGGGATGTTCAGGCTTAAAGCCGGTTCTTCACCCTTTTTGAATTTGACTAATGGAGTTCTCAGACTCACTTTATCGGGGGTGTCGTTTGGTCCGGTGTAACCTGGAACAAGCAGATACTCAGAAAAAGTTCTTGAAGGTTCTTTGAAAAAAATCGCCATTGAATTGGGTCCTCCTTGAATATTGCACCTATTTTACGTCAACCATTATGAAACACAAGCAAAAATGAACGCTAATTTGTGAGAAATTCTGATTTATGAGGATGTAATTCGTTTTCAGAAAACACAATGTAAATCAGGCTTTTTAATTGGCCTTAAATGACTTGTTTTCATCAAATCTCTGTCTATCTGTTCAATTCTCAGTCGATCTGTCCTTAACTGATTGCTAAATCATGAAAGATGAAAAACATAATTATGAAACATAAAAGTGATAGACAAAAGACCGGAATGTTCTCCGGTCCTTTGTTTGTTTCGAATTCCCTGGTCAGGATCGAAAATATGAAATGAATCGTTTAGAAAACGTATAGAAAATTCAAAACCAGATGGTTAAACCGTGATCGTTTAATTTTCTCTGTTTTATTCGGTATATACAGTTAATTTCAATTTATTTCAGTTTATTCCAGCTTGCTTCAGTTTTTTTCAATTTATTTCAGTTTATTCCAGATTATTTCACTCTGCTTCAGAGTTTTCAGTTGAAGCAATTTGTTTAGTGAAGTTCAACGATAATTGCTGAATATGGAGCAATGACAACAGAATTGGTTTCTTCCGGATTGCTTTTACCTGAATCAAAGAGGATTTTTCCATTCTGATTGAGGTTGTAATCATAGAATCGGTCTGTTGGGTTAAAGAAGCATACGAGGGAGTCGTCATCTTTGTGAGCCCGATAAACAAGAACAGAGGATGCCATGTTTTCGGTGCTGACATTATTTTCGATTTCTTCTTTGGTCAGCAAACGCAAAGCGGGATGATTCTTGCGAATTTCAATCAGCTTCTTGGTCGCATCGACAATGGCTTCATGTTTGTTTCTTCTAAAGTAATCCATGCGGTTATAACTATCCGAACGATTATAGGTGTTTCCAAGGTTCTGCTTGGTGCGTCCAAATTCCTGACCCGCATGAATAAATGGAATACCCTGAGCCATTAAGACCATTGCATTGGTCAGGATCTGTCTCTTGTCACGAATTTCAGAGCTTTCTCCCTTGCAGGCCTGACGGTTTTTATCCCATAGGGTGTGGTTATCATGACATTCAACATAGTTCACTGCTTTTTCAGGACTTGTAAAGCGGCCTTCAAGAACACTTCCGAGCATGACCTGTCTAGCGTTTTCTAATTCATCGGTGTTGCCGCTGGCATACCCTTTCTTAGACAGATCGTTGTTATTGCCGCGGATGACTTCACGGAAGCGATCAGAGAAGTGTCCAACTTCAGGCATTTTGGCCTGGTTATTCTGAGAAGCGCGCAGGTTTTCCGGTACGAAGCTTGGCATATTCCATCCTTCTCCATAAATCATGAAATCCTTTTTGCGTTTACGGGCTTCTTTTGTAATTTCGTTCATGGTATCGATATCGATAATTCCCATTAAGTCAAAACGGAACCCATCGACATCATAGGTATCAATGATCTGATTGGTCGTATCGACAAAATACTTGCGGCTCATCTTCGGTCTGGTATCAATGTCATTTCCGCAGAAGGAACCATTGGAGAAATCGCCATTTTCAGACATCAGGAAATAATAGTTTGGCACCAGATTTTCAAGGGCGAAACGGCCTTTGTTATAGACATGGTTAAAGACAAGGTCCAGGTTGACGCGGATTCCGGCTTCATGCAGTGAATGAACCAGTTTCGAAAATTCTTCAATTCTGGTTCTTGCATCGGCTGGATCAGAAGAATAGCTTCCTTCGAGGGCACGATAATGCATTGGATCATAGCCCCAGTTATAGAAGATATTCGGATAAGCTTCATCGACACTTCCAAAGAAGAAGACAGGAAGAAGCTGCACATGGGTTGGGGCCAGTTCCTTAATATAGGAAAAACCGGTACGGCGCTCCTTTGTGGTTTTATTTTCTTCCACAAAACCTAAAAACTGTCTTGGATGAGTGATTCCAGTTCCGGTCTGGCTGGTCATGTCACGAACACTGGCCTCATAAATAATGGCATCGGTATTTCCATTCATTTCAGGCATTTTGATCTTTTCAGGCAGTTTAACCAGAGAAAGATCATCGACAACAGATACCGTTCCATTAATTCCTAAAAATGGGTTATATGGATCGACGGTTTCATTGATCACTCCATTGACTCTGACAGTAAAGGTGTATGGAACATGTAAAAGGTCACGGTTTACGCTGACTTCCCAGAGTCCGCGTTCCATTCTTTTCATCGGCAGAATCTCTTTTGGTCCATCTGCTCCCTCCGGTCTTAATACCAGATTGATTTCAAAGGCGGTTGGTGCCCAAAGACGGAATGTTGTTTTCTTAGGAGTATATGTAATTCCGAGATCGTCTTTGTCATAGGCAAACTCTTCATCGAATTGCTCAGTTTTAACGATATGAGAATACTGAGCTGGCACTGACTGGCAATGCTCATCAAAAAGCATATATTCTTCACCAATTTCAAGCGGAGAGTCTACACTGAGTTCATAATGGATATACTGATTAGAGAGTTCCTCTTTCTTTTTAATCGAAAGTGGAATGATATTATCCCTGGAATCCTTCAGGTGGAAAATGCGGGAAAGCCCGCCATAAAAATTCTTGGAAATATATACGTTGACTTTATTAAAGTTATCGATATAGCATTCAAGCGCATCATGCATTCGCATAAATAAAAACTCCTTCAATCGAAAAATTCTAACATTATATGTGAACAACTCATTTAAGGATGTTCGCCTTAGCCGCACAGAACAGCAGCTTTTCATATTGTAATGATTGAATGTCAAAACCTTGCTTTCTTTTTGAAGTTCGTATAATTCGGTTCAAAATGTTGACTTATTCGACAAATTTGAAGGGCATTCAATCTTTAGTACAAACGGTTTGGATGACCAATTTCATAATCTCAAAGAGGAAAGAGAATGTTCATATTTTTTTCAAAAAAACTGTTTATTTACACAAATTGATTCTGTTTTTTTGATTCCTGCCTCTTTTGGCTAAGAGCTGATGCGATCAGCCATGTAAAGAATTTTTTAAGATCATCAGGCAGCTTTTCATAGCTGATTTCATTGGATTGAATAAGAATATAAACGAATCTTCATTTACAGATGATGTAAAAAGAGGAATAGTTTGACTTCGATGTCATTACTCCCTTAAACATTACTGTTTATCAGTAAATAATTGTTTTTTTTACCCGAAAAAGATAAATGTGAATTTTATTTTTAAAAACGTTATTTTTTCAGACAGAATGAAACAATAAAGAAAGGAAAACCATATGGAAAATTATCGTATTGAACATGACGTTTTAGGAGAAGTTAAAGTTCCCGCTTCGGCCTGCTGGATGTCGCAGACTCAACGCTCCCTTGAAAATTTTAAAATTGGAACTGAAAAAATGCCTCCTGCTTTACTGGATGCTTTTGCCCTGCTTAAACTCGCCTGTGCAGCAGCCAATGAACAGGAAGGGAAAATTTCAAAAGCGCAAAAAGAAGCGATCGTAAAAGTCTGCCGCGAAATCCTTTCCGGTAATTATCGGGATCAGTTTCCTTTAGCCGTCTGGCAGACGGGCAGCGGAACGCAAACCAATATGAACTTTAATGAAGTCATCACCTTTATTGGAAATCAGAATGCCGGTAAGTCTTTGCTGCACCCAAACGATATCGTCAATGCTTCCCAATCAAGCAACGACACCTTCCCAGCCGCTTTGCACATTATGGCTTCCCTTCAGCTGAAGAATGAGCTGATTCCAGCTCTCGAAGAGATCATTGAAGAATTGAAACGGCTCGAAGAAGAAAACAAAGGTCTGATTAAAATTGGCCGAACTCATTTACAGGATGCAACACCTCTTTATTTTTCAGATGAAATTTCCGGCTGGAGAAGCATGATGGAACATTCGCTGCGCCAGCTCAATCAGAATTTGCCCTTTATTCATGAACTGGCTATTGGGGCTACAGCCGTTGGCAGTGGGCTCAATGCGCCCAAAGACTTTGGAGTTCGGGTCTGCAAAATTTTAGATCAGGCGACTGGAATTCACTTTTCAAGCGATCCAAACTTTTTCCATGCCCTTACCTCCAAAGATGCCTGTGTACTAATCTCAGGGATTCTCAAAGGACTCGCTGCCAATGCCATGAAAATGGCCAACGATGTTCGCTGGCTGGCCAGTGGTCCACGCTGCGGAATTGGTGAAATTGAAATCCCGGCTAATGAGCCCGGCAGTTCCATCATGCCTGGTAAAGTCAACCCGACTCAATGTGAAGCCTTAACGATGGTGTGTGTTCAGGTGATGGGAAATGATACAACAATCGGTATAGCCGCCAGCCAGGGCAACTTTGAGCTCAATGTCTTTATGCCTTTGATCGCTTATAATCTGTCTCAGAGCATTACCTTGCTAGCCGATGCGCTGCATTCATTTACGATCCATACCTTAAATGGCTTAAAGGCCATCGAAGAGAAGATGCAGCAGAATCTCAACAATTCATTAATGCTGGTGACCTGCTTAAATCCAGTCATTGGATACGAAAATGCTGGAAAAGCAGCCCGTTATGCTTATGAAAATAACCTTTCCTTAAAAGAAGCGATACTGACTTTAGGATTGCTGACTGAAGAGCAATTCGAAAAACATGTCCGTGCTGAAAAGATGGTCTGAAACTTTTTTAAATCACCTGAAGAACAGTGATTCTAAAGATATATCGATAGAGCATAAAGAGGTGCCTGCACTTTTGTTCGGATTTTTGTGATCGAATCAAAGAGAGTATCCAATCTTTGAGATCCATTTACCAAATCATAAGAATCAGAAAAATCAGAAAAATCATCAGAAGAATCATCTCATGACCTACTCAATCGCATCAAAACCGTCTCTGAGACACATTTCGAGTTAAACAAATACCGTATAGACAAGTTTGTTTCCAATCAGGAATAAACTCGCCTGTACGGTATTTTTAATGCGGACTGCATTGGAATCGATGTCTAAAACCAGAAAAAATCAAAATTGGACAAAGCTGGTTAACCGTACTTGATTTAGTGCAGTCTGGTTCTTTCTTGCCTGGTCGATTCTGTTGATTCTGTTGTACCTGCAGACCATATCGATCTTATTAATCCTGTCATTGAGATTGCAGTTTTTTAGGTCTTTTCTTTTTTTATGTTCGGCTTTTCTAAGTCTTGCTTTTTGAGTAATACTTTTTGGGAAAAGAATTCGATCGCCCAAGAAAATGCTCTTTGATGGTATTGATCTCTCAGACGATTTTTGAATTGAATCATCTGATTGGTTCTGCACTGGTTTGTGGACGTGATTTCCATTTTTAGCTATGTTCTGGCATGGATTAGCAGGACTTCTGTCATCCATTCACGCCGCTACTAAATATCTACAACTATCTAATATTCCTCTCAATAGTTACAAATATCTTTCCTGTCCGGCTTGAACCTGTTATCACGGGTCTGCTCCAGACAGATTCCTGTTTCTTCTCTTTTCTGAGGCTTCCCGCCCACTGTTTTTCCAGTGTTTGCATGGCAGTCCACAGGCATTC